>JAXJPN010000068.1:0-18545 GCA_036311625.1 Faecalimonas sp. | reverse complement strand
TCAATATTCTTCGCATACAAAATCGCGCCACTATCCATATCCATTACGATACCGGACTCACTGTAAATCTGCGGGCCGGCAGGCCAGTTCTCCAGTGTATTGGAATCGACCTCCTGATACAATACGCCATCTATCTCAGTTGACGGGACTTCTACGACATTGGCAGCATCCGCTATCATGCCGACACTGCCAAATGTAAGAGCCACCGCCAAACTGCACGAAAGCAGTTTCTTTTTTAAACTCATTCTACGATTACAACTCCATCTTCTTTGATTGTAATGGTCATCCCATCTTTCACATAGTCCAAGAATTCTTCTCCCAGACAGTCTACAACCGGCATCGAAATCTTGTCAATCCACACATCCGCCAAAATCGCACCGGCTGCTGCCAGCGAGTCAATGTGATTTGCAAATAACATACAAGCCGGCTGACGCTCCATTGCGCAAGCACAGTAGATAACCAATCCGCCTGTTGTCGAGCCAATGGTCTGCGGCAGGCAAAGCGCCTTTCCTGCAAGCGGCTTTCCATACAAATCTGGATTGTTCTGGTCACCGCATTTGGCCGTCTTATCGCCAAACTGCAAAGGCTTCTGAAGAGATGCAAGTGTATTGAATCCTCCGTGCGTAACGACAGCTTCCGCCTTCGTCGTTCCGGGAGTAACGACACGTCCTTTAAATTCTTTCATCTTATTTGCCTCCCTTCGTAATCTGTACTAAAATCTCATCTTCCGTATAATAACGCGCTGTCGTATAGGTACGCAACTTATTGGATGAGGTAATGACCGGCATCTTTCCGCAAAGCGGATTATTCATATACATAAGAGGACAGATATACGATACGATAACGCCCGTCTTCTTCAAACGCTCTGCATATTCCGTCTTCTCAAATTCCTTGAGCACCGCAGGTGCTGTGGTAAATACAGTCGGAATCAGAACCTTTGTATTGCCGGCTTCTTTCAAACCTGCCTCCACTCTGTCTGTCCAGTCCTTCAACTGCTGCAAAGTCATATGCGGGCATCCCATAAAGCAAAGCTTCGGCTTCGCATTGGCATCCTTCCAGATAACCGGGTAGTTATCCTTCACACGCTCCAGCTCCGCATCATCAATCACATAAACTTTCGCGCCTTCGGCAATCAAATCTTTTCCACTTTCCTTTGCCTCCGGTGTCAAATTATCCACGTGGTAAAGGCCTACTGCACCATTGGATGCGGTAGCCGCACCAAAATCTTTCAGATATGTGCAAGTCGCATCATCTAACTCTGTGCCAAGCCATTTGTCCAAGCCCTCAATATACGGAACATCTTCCATTACCTTCATACCAATTGCAGAACCAAGAAGTTGTGCCTCCGGCTTCTTTGTCGTCTCAATCTTGACAATCCAAGTTGCTTTTCTGCCCTCGTCAGTCAGAAGACCATAATATGGAACATAGCCGAGTACCGAACCCATAATATCCATAATTCCCGAGTTACGGTTACATCTTGCGCCCAGCACAGAGTTCGCATACACAACTGCCGAAGACTCTGCCCAGCTCAAGACCTCACCCTTTTGCGGCTTATTTCCAACTTCATCCATATAACATGCACAGGTAAATGCATCCTTATCCATCAAGCCGAGCTTACCGAGCTGATTCTCATAAAAATCCTGCTTGTTGTACATAAATTTATGAAAAATCAATTTCTGCAATAAATTGGCAGGTACATTCGGGTCAATCGGACGCGGGTCCACCGAGAACTGCTGCTTTGACACAGCCCCTGTCTCAAGGAGCTGATCCATCAGCTCATATACCGGCGCCAAAAGCCCCAAGCCAAAGGAAGTCACCAAGTGGTTGTACTTTGAAGTGACCGGCACCATCTTCTCTGCGCCAAATGCATCGCCAAACATTACGAGCGTCTTCATAACCTTCGCCATCGTCTCGCCCTGTGCACCATTTAAAATCTCTTGTTGTTCGTTTGTTAATTTCATGATTATCGCCTCCTTAGAGTTTCATCGCTACTTTCCATGCCTGCCAGATGACTGTACGCAGATTTCCAACCTTCGACGCGTCACCTACCAAATGTACTTTGCCACTCTTTGGTGCCAATGGCGTCGGCGTATAGCCTACGGAAAGAATCACACTGTCTGCCGGAATCTTAAATGACTTGCCCTCTTTATCAACTGCAATCACACCGTCTTTCTCAATCTCACCAAGCTTCGTCTCCAAATGTACCGGAACCTTATTCGCATTGAAGAAATCACGCAGATAGCTTGAGTTTGCAAGACAGACGCCGCGAACCGCAATGAGGTCATCCTTCATCTCTACGATGGTCGGCTTCTTGCCCTGCAAATACAAATCATAGGCAATCTCACAGCCGGTAAGTCCGCCGCCGATGATGGTGACATTCTCGCCAACTTCTTTTTCACCAAGCAAGTATTCTGTCGCATCCATCGCAAATTCTGCACCCTTTACAGGAAGCTTTCTTGCCTTTGCACCGGTTGCCACAATAATCTCATCTGCATCTAAAGCATGCACATCTTTGACCTCTGTATTTAACTTCACATCAATTGGCCATCTGGTAATCTCGCGCTCATACCAAGCGACGAGTGCGCGGTCTTTCTCTTTAAATGAAGGGGCTGCCGCCGCGATAAAGATACCGCCAAGCTTGTCATCCTTCTCATACAAAGTCACACTATGTCCGCGTTTCGCACACACGATAGCCGCTTCCATACCGCCGATACCACCGCCGATAACTGCAATCTTCTTCGCTTTCTTAGCCGGCTCAATCTTATATTTCTTAGACTGCATCACACTCGGAACCAATGCACAGCGTGCAAGTCCACAGGTATCAAAGAAGTCTTGATCATTAGCATGTCCCTTATAACTTGCAAAGTTGAAGCATCCGTTGTGACAGCAAATACAAGGTCTGATATCCTCTACGCGGTCTTCAATAAGCTTCGTCACCCATTCCGAATCAGCGAGGAACTGACGTGCAACACCCACACCGTCAATGCGGCCTTCTGCAACTGCCTGCGCTCCAACCTCCGGCTCCATACGTCCTGCACAGACAACCGGAATATCCACTACCTTCTTAATCTCTGCAACGTCTTCTAAGTTACAGTTCTGCGGCATATACTGCGGCGGATGTGCCCAATACCAAGAGTCGTAGGTTCCATTATCTGCATTCAGCATATCGTAACCCGCATCCTGCAAATACTTGGCTGCCTTCTTACTCTCCTCCATATCACGACCAATCTCTGTGTATTCCTCACCCGGAACTGCACCGACACGGAAATCTTTTACTTTCGACTCAACGGAATAACGAAGGGAAACCGGGAAATCCTTTCCACATCTCTCCTTAATCGCTTTTACGATATCCGTCGCAAAACGGTATCTATTCTCAAATGAACCGCCGTACTCATCGGTACGCTGGTTCGTATATTTCAAAGTAAACTGGTCTAAAAGATATCCCTCGTGAACGGCATGCACTTCCACACCATCCACACCTGCATCCATACAGAGCTTTGCAGTCTTGGCAAACGCCTCCACAATCTCCTGAATCTCCTTGACTGTCATCGGACGGGTCGTGATGTCCGGCGCCCAACGTGAAGGAAGGGCACTCGGGCTTGCAAGCTCGTGGTCCGTATCGATAATCGGCTTTGCAAGGGTGCGAAGCACCGGATTCTTATGTAACATCAACATACTGTCCGGAATCGCCCATGAACGTCCCATACCGGCAGTAATCTGCACAAAGAGCTTTGCTCCCGTCTTATGAATCTCTTCCATAAATTCTTTTAACTCATCAAACTTCTTCGTGTTCTGATACAGCCATCTTCTTCCGAGTGTGTCGCGAATCGGCGCAATACCCGGAATAATGAGACCTACATTGTTCTGCGCTCTCTCCAAGAAGAACTTTGCCGCTTCCTTGTCAAAATGGTTCGGCTCCATCCAGCCGAACAGGGAAGTTCCACCCATCGGGCAAAGCACGATGCGGTTCTTAATCTCTACATTTCCAATCTTCCAAGTTGTAAAGAGTGGGTCGTATTTCGGATTCATTGTTCCCATAAAAATCTCCGTCCTTTCAAAGTGTCTTTTCGTCTTATTTCTGTCTTTTATTCTACATCATTTCCGGTGTAATTCCAAGCCTTATCTCGCATTGCTCGCCGCAATCTTCACCTTACTCCAAAGATTGCTAATCAGCTTCTTCGCAGCTTCATTGTAGACAAACACCTCATCCTGCTCATTGTCCGTGCGCGGAATATATGCATTGATACCCGCATAGTCTCCACCCTCACCGGACAAAGCCTCCATAACCTCTCGATTCGCGGAAGTGTAACCTACATAGCTTGAATTGTCATAGGCACCCTCATAGGCACTTGCAAAGTTGATAAAGGCATGCGCAAGCTCCGGATTCTCCGCATTCTTCGGAATCACCATCGCATCCGACCAAAGGTTGGTGCCGCTCTCCGGCAGATAAAAGCCCATATTCTCATTCTCCGCCATCACATAGGTAGCATCTCCCGAATAAATGAGTCCCAACGCCTTGCGCCCCTGCGCCATATTATCAATGATTTCATCCATCACAATCTCCGGCTCCATCGTGGTCACACACTTCACCAACCACTCGTAAGCCTCTTGCAACTCTGCCTCATCAGTGGTATTCATCGAATAGCCAAGCGCCTTAAGTGCCATCATAAAGGCATCACGCTCGGAATCATAGAGATAGATATCTCCCTTGTATTTCTCATCCAAGAAGATGTCGAAGCCTTCCTTCTCCAAATCCGAAAGCTCCACCTTCGTCTTATCATAGACAATACCCACTGTTCCCCAAAAATATGGAACGGAATATTCGTTATTCACATCATATGGCAAGCCCTTGACGGCATCTGCCAAGTCATCCATACAAGTAATCTTGCTCTTATCCAGCTTCTGCAACAAATTCTCTTGTATCAGGCGCTGAATCATATAATCACTTGGCACGAGAATATCGTACGACTCGCCATTTGCAACCTTGATGTACATCTGCTCATTCGAATCAAAATTGTCTTGGATGACCGTCGCTCCCGTCGCCTCTTCAAACTCCCGAATAATATTCTCGCCGGTATACTCACCCCAGTTATACAAATACAAGGTCTGCCCCGCATACGGAAGGCTCGACTTTTCCGAACCGAAACGCGCCACACCAATCACCAGCGACAATACAAGCACAGCGGCTACGCTCGGCATCCACCAGCGATGCTTGCGAATCGTCTCCTTTTTCTCACGCTTTGCCGCAATCATCGGTGCCACGTTAATCACCACAAGCGCCAACGTGATAATCGCAACCACTAAGGTCGAAATCGCATTGATGCTTGGATTCACGCGCTTGCTCATCGTATAAACCATAATACTCAGGTTCTTGACGCCGCCACCCGTCACGAAATACGAGATAATAAAATCATCAATCGACATCGTAAAGGCAATCAGACCTCCCGAGATAATGCCCGGCGTAATCTGCGGCACAATAACCTTCACCAGCGCCTGCCAAGGCGTACAGCCAAGATCCATCGCTGCGTCCGCAAGATTCGGGTCTAAAGAGCGAATCTTCGGCATCACCGACAGCATCACATACGGTATACAAAATGCAATGTGCGCAAGCAGCATCGTGGCAAAGCCCTTCTCCACCTTGAAGGTGATAAACAGCAGCATAAAACCGATTGCTGTCACAATCTCGGGATTCATCAGCGGCAGATTGTTCACCTGCTCCATCACCTCACGCACAATCTTGCGCGACTTGCTAAGTCCAATCGCGGCAATGGTACCGACTACGGTTGAAACTGCTGTCGCAATCAAGGCCACTGCAAAGGTCGTATACAGTGCCTCCATCATATCCCCTGATTCCAACATATGTGCATACCAACGCAGGGAAAAACCTGTAAACTTTGTCAAAGACTTTCCCTCATTGAAGGAAAACACAATCATATACAAAATCGGCAGATAGAAAAAAATCATGAGAAGCACCATTAAGATTTTCCCGGAAAGTCCGCGCTTTTTCTCTCTCATACACGCGCCCCCTTTCCGCCTTGATTGCGCACCTCAACCTTGCGCACCAGCATCATCATAAGCATCATCATAATCGCCATAATCATAGAAATGGCGCTGCCGAAATTCCATTCGCCAACGGTAATAAATTGGTTCTCAATGAGATTTCCGATAAGGAAATATTGTCCGCCGCCCAAGAGCTTCGGAATAAAGAACGAGCTGATTGCCGGCAGGAACACCAAAGTAATTCCGTTAATCACACCTGGCAGGGACAGCGGCAGGGTTACACGCAAAAATGCGTGGACCGGTGTCGCACCCAAGTCGGCGCTCGCTTCTAAGAGGGAATGGTCCATCTTGCAAAGAGCGGTGTTAATCTGTAATACCATAAACGGCAAGAAATTATACACCATACCAAGCAGCACAGCACCCTCTGTATACAAAAGCTCCACTTCGCCAAAGCCCAAAAGCTTTAGAATCTGTGCAATCAGTCCGCCTTCACTCAAAAGCCCAATCCATGCATAGGTACGCACCAAAGCGTTAATCCACGTCGGCAAGGTAATGCAGAGCACCAAAAGGTTCTGCATACGCTCACTGCTGCGCGAAATCACATATGCCACCGGATAACCCACAAGCAGACAAATCACAGTTGTCTTAACCGCAATCACCAAAGAACGCCAAAGGATCAATAAGAAATCCGGGTCGGTAAAAAATTTGACGTAATGGTCCAGCGTCAAGGAAAAGGAAATAATACTATTTCCGTGATCCATAAAGGAATATACGGCAATCAGTCCCATCGGCAGGACAAGCATCAAAACTGCCCAAATCAGATAGGGAATTGCCAATTGCGAAAACTTTTTCATTTAAAACAACTTCCTCGACATCACATGGATATCCTCAGGGAAGAATGTCAGGCCGACCTCCTGACCCACCTCCGAATAATCTGTGGTGTGAATCTTAAACTCACGCCCCGTCGTCCAGAAGGTAATCTTATACACACCCTCCTTCACATTCTCCGGGTCAAAATCATAATCTACACTGATATCATCAATGCTCTGCTCCTCATCGCTGAGCTTCCAACCCTGCGCATTCGCCCACAGCTTCAAATCGGTATCGAGTGCCTGTGACTCGGTAATCTCATCCACTGTCTTAAAGAAATTAAATGCCATAATCGCCTCGTTCGCCTTCTCATTCTTGACGAATGGCTGGTTCACCACATAGATGTGCTTCTCAATCGAAGTGCCATTCGCCGTCGCAAAGCGAACCGGATACTGTCCTACTTCCTCCTGTAACTCATACTCAATATGTGCAAGGGAAATGTACTCGTCCGTCTCTGGGTCCCACGCCTGTGCATTGGAGCGGGCAACAATCTCCTTATCGTCCAAATCCTTCACATCCTCTAAGTCCACAAAGAAATCATTGGCGCTAATCTTCTCCTTGCCATTCTCGCTGGTGACATCTTGGTTGCGAATCACGCGCATATTGACCGTCACGCTAGTACCCGGTACAGTCTCCACAATAATCTCATAATGCACACCCTTAAAGAGCACGCTCAAAACCTCACCCGTCATCTTTCCGTCCTTCACATCGACAATGTCAATGTCCTCTGGACGAATCACGACATCTACTTCTTCATTCGACTTAAATCCAAAGTCGACGCAATCAAAGGTAATATCATCAAAACGGACTTTGTAATCCGCAAGCATCGTACCCTTTAAGATGTTACTCTCCCCGATGAAGTTTGCAACATAGCTGTTTGCCGGCTCATTGTAGATATCCTCTGGGGAGCCAATCTGCTGAATCTCACCGCTTTTCATAACCACAATCTTGTCCGACATCGTCAATGCTTCTTCCTGATCATGGGTAACAAAAATAAAAGTGATGCCGACCTCCTGCTGGATACGCTTCAACTCGTACTGCATCTCCTTGCGCAGCTTTAAGTCCAAAGCCGCCAAAGGCTCATCCAAGAGCAAAACCTTCGGCTCGTTTACCAGTGCGCGGGCAATCGCCACACGCTGCTGCTGCCCGCCGGAAAGGAGGGTCGTATTCTTATCCTCATACCCTTCCAAGCCAATGAGCTTTAGCATCTTCATCACCTTCTGCTCGATGACGTCCTTGCTCATCTTCTTTATCTTCAAACCAAACGCAATATTCTCATACACACTTAGGTGAGGAAACAAGGCATATTTTTGAAATACCGTATTCAGTTCTCGCTGATATGGCGGTGTGTGACTGATGTCCTCGCCGTCAAATATCACCTTACCCTCATCTGCTTCTAAAAACCCGCCAAGAATCCGCAGCAGCGTCGTCTTTCCACAACCACTCGGCCCCAGCAGAGTCACAAATTCATTCTCATAGATGTCCAGATTCACGCCTTTTAAGATGACCTGGCCGTCAAAGCTCTTTACAATATTTCGAAATTCAATCAGCTTTTTCTCCATCCTGGATTCTCCTCTCCAAAAAGATACATACATTATACATAGAATTCCTAGTATTTTGCAATAGATTGGGTATTGAATTCTTCAAAGATTTGCGATATGTTTAAAGAAATCTGGAGGTTATTATGGGAAAAATAGAATATGAGAAAGCTTATAAGCTTGGAAAAAAAGAATATCAGAAACAATTACTGCACGGAGAGAATCCATATTTACCGGCTTTGGATGACATCCTGCCACCAAAAGGTGACTACTCGGAACTTCCTTTAGGCTTGGTAGAAATCCCTTCCGAATTGCTGGTCGGCACAAAGACGAGCGGACGCAGTAATGCATTTGCAAGTAATTTTATGCCGATTTTAGATGACCATTCTGAGTTTGCCGACAAATGGAGTATCCTGAGCGACAGTCATAAGGCAGAAGGCATCCACACGCCAATCAAAGCGTATGAATATTTGAATAAATTTTACGTGCAAGAAGGAAATAAGCGGGTCAGCGTTTTTAAATTTTTTGAAGCACCTTTCATTCCCGGTACCGTTACACGCCTGATACCAAAGCGCACCAACGAATTAGAGAATCGCATATACTTCGAATTCTTGGACTTTTATGCACTTACCGAGATCAATTATGTTTGGTTTTCGAAAGAAGGCAGCTTTCAAAAGCTACAAGAGCTCGTTGGAAAAGCACCGGGAGAACTTTGGACCGAAGACGAGCGCAAGGATTTCTATTCGATTTACTTGCGCTTCAAAATGGAATATGAGAAAAAGGAGATGCCAAAGCAAGGAACTATCGGCGACGCCTTTCTTGCACTGATAGAAGTTCATGGCTACAAAAACATTGTAGAAATGCTGCCGGATGACTTGCGCACCTTAATGGAAAAGAGTTGGGAAGAATTCGAGCTCTTGGGTGAGGATGAGGATATTGAATTAAAATTAGACCCTACCGAAAAGAAAACGTTGCTCGGCAAGCTCCATCTGCTTGGGGCACCAAAGCTGAAGATTGCCTTCTTATATGAGAAGACCCCGATGTCTTCGGCCTGGACCTATGGGCACGAGCTCGGACGTCTCCACCTAGAGCAGATGTTCCCGGAAGAGGTCGAAACTTTCGCCTATGAGAATGTAACACAAGAAAATGTGGAAGCCTTTATTGCAGAAGCCATTAAACAAAAATGTAATCTGATTTTTACAACGACACCTGCTTTTGCGCAAGCTAGCGTCAAAGCCGCAATTGAGAATCCAACCATTAAGTTTTTGAACTGTTCGCTGAATACCTCACACCGCTACATTCGCACCTACTATGCGCGTATGTATGAGGCAAAATTTTTGATGGGTGCCATTGCCGGTGCGATGGCAGAAAACAATCGAATTTCTTACATTGCGGACTATCCGATTCACGGAACCATCGCAAACATCAACGCCTTTGCACTTGGCGCGAAGATGGTCAATCCGCGTGCACAAGTGTATCTGGAATGGACCTGTGTAAAAGACCGGAATGTGACAGAACACGTAAAAGCAGCCTCGCCGTCCTGCATTTCCACAAAAGACTTGCTGATTCCAGATGAAGAGGACCGCTATTTTGGTATTTACCATATAGAAGATGGAAAAGCGCAAAATCTTGCTATGCCATTGATGCACTGGGGAAAGTTCTACGAACAGCTTATCCGTGCCATTATGGACGGTAGCTGGAAATACGATGACGATACAGCCATAAAGGCAATCAATTACTGGTGGGGAATGTCTGCAGGTGTCGTTGACGTCATTTGCTCGCGCAATCTGCCAATCGGTACAAAACGTCTCATTGAGTTTTTGAAAGAGACCATTATGAAGGGCGAATTCAACCCCTTCACCGGCATACTCTATGCACAGGATGGAATGATTCAAGATGACGCCTCGCGCAGCTTGACCCCCGAAAAAATTTCACATATGGATTGGCTTGCCGAAAATGTCGTTGGGCATATCCCAACAAAGGAAGAATTGCTCGACACGGCAATCCCGGTGGTTGCCCAACAGGGAATTGAAAAGAAAGGATAATTTGGCATGAGAATACTTGCGATAGCAGATGAGGAATCTCCTTATCTTTGGGATTATTTTGAAAAAAGTAAATTAGAAGGCATTGACTTGATTATTTCCTGCGGCGATTTGGATGCGAGATATCTGTCTTTTCTTGCTACTTTCACCAGTGCACCCGTACTCTATGTACACGGCAATCACGACGATAAGTACAAAGACCTTGAGCCGGAAGGCTGCATTTGCATCGAAGACAAAATCTACGTCCACAACGGCGTACGCATCTTAGGTCTTGGAGGTTCAATGCGTTACCATCCCGGCGAGCATCAATATTCCGAAAAAGAGATGAAAAAGCGTGCCCGTCATCGAAAACTGCGCAGACAAATCCGCAAACACAAAGGATTTGACATCCTTGTCACGCACGCACCTGCCTATGGTGTCAATGACGGAGAAGATTTGCCGCACAGAGGCTTTGAAGAATTCTTGCGCTTGATGGAACTCTACGCGCCAAAATTCTTTTTACACGGACATGTCCATCTGCGTTACGGCCTGCGACACAAACGCTGTGACAAGTATCTGGACACCACCATCATCAATGCCTGCGAACGCTATGTGTTTGATTTTGAGGAATCCTAGTTCTACACAAAGAAAGAGGCTGTTGCAAAATAGCAAGCAAGCCGCACAGGGACTCGTAAAGGCACGCATTTTGCTGCCCTCCGAGTCCCTGTGCGGCTTGCTTGCTATTTTGCCACAGCCCCTTTGTATTATTCTGCTCTCTCATCGCCCCAGAAGAACAGTGCAACTGTTCCCGGACCGGTATGACTTCCAATCGTGGTTCCAATATGGTTAATCTCCACTTTCCCATTCAGATGAGGAAAGCGACTCTCTACCATATCAGCAACTGTCCTCGCATCCTCATAGCAGTCAGACTGTGAAATATAGCACTTGCCACTGTAATCCAGACCGCCCTGTGCGTGTTCTTCCATCTTCTTCACAATCGCTTCCATCAATTTTCTCTTTGTACGAATCTTCGCACGCGGAATCAATCTTCCAAGATTATCCATATTCAATAACGGGCAAATATTCAAAACACCTGCCACAAAACCAGAGGTCTTTGAAACTCTGCCTCCTTTGATATAAAAGGTTAAATCCGTAGAAAAGAACCAATGGTGTAACTTTAATTTATTCGCCTCTGCCCAAGCATAAAGCTCATCAATCGATTTTCCCTCATCTCGCAAATCTGCAAGCTTATCGATAAAAAGACCAAAACCTGAGGATGCTCCAAGCGAATCTACGATGTAAATCTTTCTGTCCGGATAGCGCTCCTGCAAGCTTTCCCTTGCAATGTTCGCCGAGTTACAAGAACCGGAAATTCCCGAAGACAGGCTCACATGAATGAGGTCTTTTCCCGCTTTCAAAAATGGCTCAAAATATTCCTCATATTCTGCCGCATTTATCTGCGAGGTCTTGGTATCTGCACCCTCCTGCATCGCACGGTAAAAGTCATCAAATGACATCGACACACCCAAATCGTCTTTATACTGCTTACCATCCATCTCATAATGAAAACAGATATAGGAAATACCCCTCTCTGCAAAATGTTCTTTGCTTAAATCTGCTGTGGAACATGCACTTAAAATATAATTGCTCATTACCTTCTCCTTTACGCCATCGTTAGATGTGGTTTTCATTACTACATCATATCATATCGCTATTCATTTGTAAAGATTATTCTGCTTTTCCCATCTTTGCGTTCTCTAGCTTGGTCTGGCGACGATTCTTCACTTCGTCTGATATCGGCTGAATATCACCGGCCTTTGTCAATGCCCACTTCGTCATCAAAGGACCAAAAATCTCATAAATCAAAATCGCAAATAAAGTAATGTTGCGAATCAAGCTTCCCTGTTCTCCAAGCTGCATTGCCAGTGTACACATACCTAGTGCCACGCCCGCCTGTGGGAATAAAGTAATTCCCAAATACTTACAAATACTGGGTTCACAGTTTGTCGCCTTCGCACTTGCAAGGGTTCCCAAATACTTTCCGAAACAACGGAACACAATGTAAACGACACCAATTCCAACGATTGCAAGCTCTGTAAACACACTCAACTCTAGCTCTGCACCGCTGATAACAAAGAACAATGCAAACAATGGCGAAGTCCACTTATCCGATGCATTCATCAAATCCTCCGAAAGCGGACAAATGTTGCAGAAAACGGTTCCGAGCATCATACATACCAACAATGCTGAAAAGCCGATATGTACTGCACCAATCTCAATCTTAATCGAAGATAAAGCCGCTGTCAGTGCCACAATGGCAATCGTCATATTCAAACGGTTTGTATTCGAGTTAAACAACTTCTCAATCTGTGTCAGTACCCAGCCCATAATTGCGCCAAGCAACAACGAACACACAATCTCAATCAACGGATTTACCAAAATCGATATCAAATCCATCGTTCCGCTCACCATCGTCTTTGCAATTCCAAAAGAAATTGCAAACACAATCAAACCAACTGCATCGTCCAAAGCAACAATCGGAAGCAACAACTGTGTCAAAGGTCCCTTTGCCTTGTACTCCCTTACGACCATCAAGGTTGCCGCCGGTGCAGTCGCTGTTGCAATTGCTCCAAGTGTAATCACCTGTGGCAAACTCAAAACCTCCGGCATCATCCGATGCACAACATACAATGCCACATCAACAAATAAGGTCGCAACCAATGCTTGAAAAATACCAATGACAAATGCCTGCTTTCCAATCTTTTTCAAATCCTGCACACGGAACTCGCTTCCTATCGAGAATGCGATAAATCCAAGTGCAATCTCTGAAATTACAGCGAGACTTCCTACTTGCTCCAGTGAAGCAAAACCCAAGCCTTCTATTCCAAGTGCACCTAAGCAGAACGGCCCAATCAAAACACCCGCAATCAAATATGCCGTAACTGCCGGCAATTTGAATTTACGAAAAATTCTTGTCATAAGCAAGCCTGCCAAAAGCGCTATCGATACTGATAATAATGTATTCATATTCTTTCACACTCCTTCTTCCTTTAAACCACAGACGAGTATACTCCCCCTATAAAGAAAAAACAAGTGCTATTTTTGCTATTTTTGTCACTCATTTGCGCTCATAAGATAGCTACTTACACAATAGAGAACCTGCCCGTTATACTCCACACGCGAAAAGCCCAACTCTGCGTTAATGCCTGTGCGCGTAATCACCTCTCCATTCCGAATTGTAGCCACTACCTGCGAGTTCGCATCGGTCACACTTGGCATCGTGCGAAGGTTCACTTCCTCCTTTGCCGTCACCGCTTCATTGACCGCTGTAAACTTTGTCTGGAATCCGGTATCTGCCGGCGGCGGTGTGACTTGATAACTCAAATCTGTTGTCAGATAGCTGGACACAGCATAGTAGGTGTTCCCGTTAAAGACAACACGCGACCAACCACTATTACTAATCCCTGTCCGGGTCGCCGTCTCCCCGTTGGACAAGGTATACAGCACCTTACTGTCTGCGCCTTGACTCGGCTTATCGCGCAGATTCGTCTTTTCCTTTGCCGTCACCGTCTCCTCGACACTCTGAAAATCCATCAAAACATGTTCATCCACGTCTGCAACCTCAGGCGCATCCCCATTTTGTGCATCGCTTGTCCTGTCATAACCAAAATACGCGACATTGACATCTACCTTCTCACCAATTCCGGCAATCGTACCATAATTGGTATGCTGCCACATCGCATGGATACCATCATAAGCCGCTTTTTCCGTCTGTGGATATGGCATCATCGGATACTGTGCCACCCAAATCTTATATGCCTTCTCAATACGTGAAGTCTCCCACTTCGTATCATTTGCAAGCTCATTGGCTGAAGCATAGAACATTCCAATATAGTTCCGTGCTTCAATCTGCTTCAAAAATGCCATCGCAACGTCTGTGCGCTGTGTCTTTGTCATTCCATACTGGCGATTACCCGGCGTATCAAAGCCCTCACAATTATATGCCACCGGATAGGTAATCTGATACTGGGAAATATAGTCAGCGACCCAATTTGCCTCCTCAATGGCTTCTGCCTCAGAAACAGCACTTGAAAAGAAATAAGCTCCCACGCGAATGCCATACTTGCTTGCTTCCTGCATATTGTACTTAGCCGTCGCATCCGCGACAATCTCACCGCTTACCATCGTGCGGTAGCCCACACGCACAATTGCAAAATCAATGCCGGAAGCGGCAACCTGTTGCCAATCAATCTTCCCTTGATACTTGGCCACATCAATGCCAAAGGTCAACTCCTCCGTCTCATGCTCTGAACGCAGACTTGCTGCAAGCTCCGCCACATCAACATCCGCACCCTCGCCGCTCTTCTCTTCCTGAATCAGCTTTTCCGGGTCTTTGTCCAACTCCTCCTTCGATAGGCTTGGTTTTTTCTCCTCTTCCTCTCTTGAATTTGTCAGAAGTACAATTGTCAAAACAATCGCTGCCAATAACAAAACTCCTGCAACAATCGCAATCATCAGATTCCGTTTTTTCTGCTTACTCGTATGAAATTTCCACTTACGCATACGCCTTCCTCCTACTTCATCACATCACTGTTATTCAACACAAGCGTGCTGTATAAAAATAACACATCCTGATTCGTAAATGTCACAAACTTTTCCAGTTGATCCGGGTGAATATAGCGGATATCTACCACCGTAATCTTTTGATATGCTTCTGCAAACAGCGGAACAATGCTGCTTCCGAACGAATCCCGGAACACCACCAGCTCCCGTTCTGTTGTCGCCTGCGCATTCTCCAAAGTAAGCAAAGACAACGAACCCGCTAGAAACATCTCATACGGATCTCTTCCAAATGCCTTTTCCATATCATAAACTGAGATTTCTTTCTCATTCTGATAGTCGTAAACACGCAGCTCTTCTAATTCTCTATTCGTCAAATACCGCAATTCATCCGCTGCAAACGGCAATGCCGCCTGCCCGTAATATACCCCATAGAACTCTTCATTTGCCATCTCTTCCGTATAATCTGCCGTAAGCGACACTCCCATCTGCTCCGCAATCTTCTGCGCAGTCGGGAGAATCTTCTCCTGCCGCCAATGTGTGTCGGTCTTATAGAAGCTCTCAAGCGAAAGGGTGTCCACAAGGTCTACATACTCTAAAAACGCAGTCTCCTTCTTGATTTGCGAAAACATCTCCTCGTAATCCAGCGTCAACTGCGTTCTGTCTTCCAGAAAATAATTCTTATCTGGAATCACAGCCAAATACGCTTTCGCATCTGTCCCCGCAAGATATTTGTCATACACATACTCCAAACGTCTTGCGGCATACGACACAGAATCCCTATTAAGTGGATACTCTTGCTTGCTAAGATACCCATTCTTCACATAGATTCCATTGTTGTCCTGTTGTCCGAATACATAGCGGTTTGCAAGTGCCTTCAGCGCACGAAACTGCTCACGGAGTGGAAACTGGTCTAGGGCGTACTCCTCAAACTTCGTCATAAATTCCCCCGTAAGAATCGTATCCGCTGTCAGCTCCGGAAACTGCGCAAGCCTTCTTCTCTCACTCTCCGAATATGCATTTGTCGGCTTCAGCACGCAGAATACCGAAACACCAAGAAAAAGCAAAATCATCACAAGGCCGCTGATGATATTTTTTGTCTTATTTTCCATCTGCCGCCCTCCCTAAAATCGAAAATACAAAAATGGATTAAACGAACCATCCACCAAAAATGCCGTAACCAAAAGCACCAGAACGACAAGTACGATTGGCTCTGCGCTATTACGAATTGCTTTTGACAAACGCTTTGCCGAAAGCTTCACAAACGGTGTCGCACCAAATAGGGCAAACAACAGAGGCAAGGCATAGCTTCTCAGATAATAGAGACACTCCTTTGTCACAAACGGAAGATTCCCAAATCCAAAGATACTCTTTATATCTACAAAGAGTTCTCCCATATCTGCCGCATTGAAAATCACAAAGCTAATTGCCACAACAAGCAAAGTATAGACACGTCCAATGACCTTGTGTGTCTTTAGTTTTTTAAGTAAAAACAGCTTCTCAATACAGAGAAAGACCGCAAAGTACAATCCCCATAGAATAAAGTTCCAAGCTGCCCCGTGCCAGAATCCGGTGAGCATCCAAACCACAAAAATATTGAACAGCCACCTCGTTCTTGACACCCGATTTCCGCCCAGCGGAATATATACATAATCCCGGAACCAAGTGCTTAAGGACATATGCCACCTGCGCCAAAATTCCGTAATGCTTTTTGAAATAAACGGATAGTTAAAGTTCTCGCAAAAACGAAAACCGAAAATCCTCCCAAGACCAATCGCCATATCCGAATAACCCGAGAAATCAAAATAGATTTGCAAGGAAAATGCCAAGACATACATCCAATAAAACAATACGGATTTTTCCTCAGAACTTCGGAAAATATCGCATAGCTGTCCCAATACATTTGCAATCAGCACTTTCTTAGAAAGTCCCATCACAAATCGACGAAGCCCTAAAGAGAAGTTTGCAAAGCTATGTGTCCTGCTCTCCAAGCGATTCGCAATGTCCCGATACCGCACAATCGGTCCCGCAATCAGTTGCGGAAACATCGTGATATACGCGGCCAAATTTACAATATTCTTCTGTACTTTCACATCACGACGATACACATCAATGACGTAACTTAAAATCTGAAAGGTGTAAAAACTGATTCCAATCGGCAGTGCGATACGAAGCAGCGGAACAGATATGCCTGTAACGGCATTGAAATTCTCCAAAAAGAAATCCGCATACTTAAAATAAGCCAAAAATCCCAAGAGTGTAAGCGTCGCAGCTGCAAGCACAAAACGCCTGAATCTCCGGTTATTTTTAGCCCCAATCAAACACGCGGACACATATCCGATGAGAATTGAGGCCAACATCAACAAGATATAAATGGGTTCTCCCCAGCCGTAAAACACAAGGCTGGCCAACAAAAGCACAAGGTTCTTCAGCTTGGAGGGAACCACAAAATATAGAATCAGCACCACCGGCAGAAAGTAATATAAAAAACTAATACTCGAAAATAACATACTCGCCCTCACTTCTGCGATGTCGTAAAATTTTTACATAAATTCATGCTCCACAAGACGAGCGGCCGCTTTTCCGTACGCATCCTCCAGCTCATCCGTAAAATCATCGACAAGGTCTTCCGCCCCAAATGCTAGGACAACATATACATCATCTACTGTATAAATCTCAAGCTCCTCTGGGAATCCGCAAATCCACTGCGTCGCAAGTATGCTGTCTTTTAACTTTGCAACAAAGTCTTTTGCATTGTTCGCATCCTTCAAATGCAACGCCCCTGCCGTAAAATTATTCGCATTCATCGCATGCACTGCCGTTGCCGCCTCATCAATCTGCGCAATCTGCTCCTCAGCAATATGAATCGTCGCTTGAAGTCCCTCTACTTCTGTCAGGCTATAAATGCCGGCCTTTCCATCTACTGCATGCTCTGCATCTCCTCCCATAAGCGGGAATTTATCATCTGCTTCGTAACGGTCAAACGCCTTATTCAGTACGGCATCTGCAGAAGTCGCTCCGACACTCTGTCCGCCTTCATTTGTCGTATTCTTGTTCCCTGTAAGACCACATCCTACCAATGCCAATACGGTCATTACAGACACCATGCCAAATATAATTTTCTTCTTCATATCCATCCTCCTTTTTATGATATTTTTCTAGTCTTCCCCTTTGTATTTTTATCATAACAAGATTTTCAAATTTATCAAGCAATAAGAGAGAAAATTAAGAATTTCTTTCGCATATATAATAAGAGTCCCTCAAAAACAGAAAGGAGATCTTATATGGTGTTTTTTATTCTGGGAACCGGATTGGTTCTGCTTTTTGCTACTAACGGTACTATCTTCCGACATTTTCCCGTTGTCATGCGTTACACCGCAAAAACCCTCTTCCAAAAAACAGACGCAAACCTGCGCGAAAACGGAGCCATTACGCCCTTTCAAGCCGTCTGCACGGCGCTTGCGGCAACCGTTGGAACCGGTAATATTGTCGGCGTCGCCTTAGCAATTGCTACCGGCGGACCCGGCGCCCTGTTCTGGCTTTGGATATCTGCACT
>JAXJPN010000067.1:0-18378 GCA_036311625.1 Faecalimonas sp. | reverse complement strand
TAAGTATCAGAAAACTGATGAAACTCCTTTGTACTCTTTTCCAAGAAGACTATTGTATATACCTTTTTGATATCCTGATACTTAAATGCCTTCAAAGGTATAAAAAACAAGATAAGTTATCCACAATCTATCGATTTTTTTGTTGATAGAAATGCGGATAACTTATTAACATCTACGCCAATTCTGCAAGCTCGTAAATAAGCTTTTCTGTCTTTTCCCAACCTAAACACGGGTCTGTAATCGACTGTCCGTAAGTGCCACACTCTGCGGATTGTGCACCGTCTACCAGATAACTCTCAATCATGATTCCTTTTACCAATTTGCGAATATCTGCATTGACATGGCGGCTGTGCATAACATCTTTGCTGATACGAATCTGCTCAAGATACTTCTTGTTGGAATTTGCATGATTTGCATCAATGATAACACTCATATTCTCCAGTTTCTTTTCTTGATAGCTTTCATATACCTTCATCAAATCCTCATAGTGGTAGTTGGCGAGATTCTCTCCCTGCGCATTCATACCACCACGCAGGATTGCGTGTGCGTAAGGATTTCCCTTACTCTCTACCTCCCAACCACGATAGATAAAGGTATGTCCATTCTGTGCTGCCATAATGGAATTCATCATAATCGACAAATCTCCGCTTGTCGGATTCTTCATACCCACCGGTACATCAATGGCACTTGCCGTGAGGCGATGCTGCTGGTTCTCCACCGAACGTGCGCCGATTGCTACATAAGCAAGCAAATCAGATAAGTAACGATAATTCTCTGGATAAAGCATCTCGTCTGCACAGGTAAACTCTGTCTCACGCAGTGCACGCATATGCAGCTTACGAATCTTTGTCAAACCCTCTAACATATCGGAATCGTGCAACGGATCCGGCTGATGCAGCATTCCCTTGTAGCCCGAGCCGGTCGTACGCGGTTTATTTGTATAGATTCTCGGGATGATAATCATCTTCTCTGCAACCTTATCTTGAATCGGTCGTAATCTGGTAATATAATCCATTACCGACTCCTCATAGTCTGCCGAACAAGGCCCGATAATCAACAAAAACTTATCGCTCTCACCGGAAAGCACCTTCTTAATCTCAAGGTCTCTCTGGTCAAAATTCTTCTCCATCTCGGCTGTCACCGGATATTTTTCCTTAATCTCCATTGGGATTGGTAATTTTCTTTTGAATTCACAATTCATTTTTCTGTCCTCCTACTCTCGTCTTCTAATTTTACATCAATACCAAGCTCTTTTATAACATCAAAATAACTTGGAAAACTTTTCTTCACTGCCTCGCAACCGACAATGGTTCCGCCTGTTACACTGCACAGAGTCGCAAGTGTCATCACGATGCGATGGTCGTTATGTCCATCAAGCAACTCTGTGGGTGCCTGCAAACGCCCTCGATATACCACAATCTCATTGTCGCGCACATCAACAGAAATGCCAAACTTTTTTAATTCCTCTGCCATTACAGCACCGCGATCACTCTCCTTGATTTTGAGACGCTCTGTCCCCGTAAAGACAGCGCCATTCTTTGCGGCAGCCATCCCCATCAATATTGGTCCCAAATCCGGGCACTCTGACAGACATATGTGCGGATGCGTCTGCTCCAATGTCAGTAAATGCTCTCTATACACACGGTCGCCCTGCAAGCTGTCCTCTCGCAATCCCTCCACGACAACTTCGCCGCCGAGACAATTGAGTGCCTCCAAAAACGCCGCATTGGAATAATCACCCTCCACAGCTGCATCTCTTGCTTGATAACGCTGTCCTCCGGCAATGTAATAGGTGTTCTCTTCCCTGCGAATCTGTATGCCATAAAAGGCAAGTGCTTCCAAGCTCATCTCGATATACGCCTTGCTTTCCACCGGAGGCAACACTTCCAAAACACTGTCTCCCAAAAGCAATGGCAGGGCAAATAAGAGTCCTGTAATAAACTGACTGCTGATATTTCCCTTCACCTGATACTTTGTCGCCTGTAACCGTCCTTCCACCACGAGCGTATTTTCGCCCTTAGAAAAGGAAATCCCCTGCTCCTCACAAATCTCTTCATAGATGCCAAGCGGGCGCTCCAACAGGCGACTTGCGCCCGTAAATCTTGCCTTCTTGCCACTCACAAGTAAAAGTGGAATAAAAAACCGCAAAGTGCTTCCGCTTTCCTTACAATCCAAAGGCAAATCCGAAAAAATGTCCCTGCCGCCAATACCGCGAATTGTCACAGCCTTTTCTTGCATCTCGTAGCTGCAACCCAGAGCTTTTAAGATGCCTAAGGTCGCTTTGATATCTTCACTCAATTCAATATTTCGAATCACCGAAGTGCCCTCACTGAGACCTGCGCCCATCAACATACGATGTGCCATACTCTTCGAAGGCGGAGCAAGCACGTGCCCCTTCGCCTGACTCGGTGTAATGATTGCTCTCATCCTATTCATTTCCCTTCAACCAGTCTGTTCCATAGCGAAGCGCGAGCAAATCCACAATCACAAGTGCCGTCATACTATCCACAACCACACGCGCACGATGAATAATTGCCGGGTCATGTCTGCCCTGAATCTGCATCTTCACCTTCTCCTGCGTCTCCACATTGATGGTATCCTGTTCTTTATAAATAGAAGGGGTCGGCTTCACAACCGTCTGAAACAGCACCGGCATGCCGTTACTGATGCCGCCGTTAATTCCACCGTTGTGATTGGTCTTTGTTCGTACGCACCCATCTGCCACCGTAAAAGCATCGTTTGCCTCACTGCCCTTCATCTGCGCAAACGCAAAGCCTTTTCCAAACTCCACACCCTTTACCGCCGGAATGCTAAACATTCCGTGTGCCAAAATGCTTTCCATACTGTCAAACCAAGGCTCTCCAAGTCCCGCCGGAAGCCCGGTAACTGCTGTCTCCAAGATGCCGCCAACGCTGTCACCCTCCAAAGCCGCTGCTTCCATATATGCATATATCGCCTTAGCCGCCTCTTCCTCTAACACCGGAAACTGCTTTTCATTTACTTCTGCAATGCATTTTTCTAATTCCAGAGCGTCACAATCTGCAAACAAACCATCTGAAATATTGCCACATTCTCTTATGTGAGTTCCGATATGTATCCCCTTTTTCTTTAATGCATCTAAAGCAATCGCGCCTGCTGCCACAATCGGTGTTGTCAATCTGCCCGAAAAATGCCCGCCGCCGCGATAATCTGCAAACCCGTGATACTTCTGAATCGCCGTATAATCTGCGTGACCCGGACGCATCAAATCCTTCGTCTTTGCATAATCCTTGCTGTGCGTATTGCGATTCTCAAACAAAATACAAACCGGCGTCCCCGTCGTCTTGCCCTCAAACACCCCGCTTACAATATGCGGCTCATCCGTCTCCACACGCTGAGTAGAAATACGCCCGTGTGGCTTGCGAAGCTCCAACTGCTTCTTCATAAACTCCATATCTACCGAAAGTCCCGGTGCAAGTCCGTCAATTACAACGCCAATCTGTTCTCCATGACTCTCCCCAAAAAGAGAAATGCTGATACTGTTTCCAAATGTGTTCTTCAAACTATTCACACTCCAATCTGTCTGTCACCTGCTGCATCTGCCATTCCTGAATCTGTCCGTCACCAATCTCAGAAACCCAGACCACCGAGCACCCCTTGCCATCTGCCTTTTTATCGTGTGCAATCGCCTCCGCCAGCTCTTGCTTTGAAAATTCAGAAAGCTCCGGCACAGCAAATCCCAACTTCTCATAAATTGCAAAGAGACGCTCTCTCACTTCCTTACTACTCATATATAACATACCGATTGCAACACACTCTCCATGCAAAAAGCTCCCCTTTGCCACGCTCTCAAAACCATGCCCAATCGTATGACCAAAATTCAAAATCTTTCGCAGATGACTTTCCTTTTCATCCTGTTCAACCACATACTTCTTGACAAGCAATGCCTTTTCAATGATGACATCCATCTCATCCTTCCAGTCACCCTTCTCAAAGATGGCAAACAGCTCTGCATCACTGGTTGCCCCCACCTTCACGGCTTCCATAAGACCGTTCACAATCTGCCTCTCAGGCAAGGTCTTTAAAGTATCCGGGTCAATCAGTACCGCCTTTGGCTGATGAAAAGCTCCGATAATATTCTTGATGCCCGCCAGGTTCACCGCCGTCTTCCCACCGATGGAAGAATCCACCTGCGACAAAACCGTCGTCGGCACATTATAAAAATCAATTCCACGCATATACAAGGAAGCTACCACGCCAGCCAAATCGCCGACCACACCGCCGCCGACAGCGACTACACAATCCTTTCTGCTAAATCGATATGTAAGCATCTCTGTCAGAATCTCTTCTGCCACACGCAGAGACTTGCTTCCTTCCCCCTGTAAAACCACCTTGATATAGGCTTCTTTACACTGCGTGGCAAGCTGCTTCGCATACTGCATCGGCACACCTTCGTCCGTAATAATCATCACCTTGCGGTTCAAATCTAAGAGTTCGCCTGCCTTTGCAAGATTCCCTCTTTCAATCTCAATATTGTAACTGTCTTTCCCCAAATTCATTCGAATCATAACAATATCCTTCTTTCAGAATTCTGAATGTTTTTATTATACTCCCTAATTTCCATTTGTCAACAAAGCATAGAAAGAACGAAGTCTCCTATAAAGAAAAAATGCCTAGAAACTACTGTTTCTAAGCATCTTTTTCATAGGACAGCCGAAAATGGGACTCGAACCCACGACCTACGCATTACGAATGCGTCGCTCTACCAACTGAGCCATTTCGGCAAGTGGTCTAACCACTTTTTTCAGTATACAGAGATTGGATTCTAAAGTCAAGTTCTTTTTTCTACTTTTCAGCAGAAGCTTCCGTCTCAGCCACATGCACCGTAAGCTGTTGATACGGAATTTCAATCCCATTCTCATCAAGCGCTAATTTTACCTGTTCGAGCACACGCCAGCGCACAGTCCAATAATCCTCCGTCTTCACATACGCACGTAACCCCAGTATCACGGCGCTTTCACCCAGTTCACTGACAAACACCTGCATCTCACGCTCTTGCAAAAGCTCAGCTTCCTTATGCAACAAGTCTTCAAGTACCCCCTTCGCCTTCTGCAAATCCGCATCGTACGAGATACTCACCTTTAAATCCAGCTTCCGCACATCCTGTGCCGTAAGATTCGTCAAACTATTATTTGCCAAAGTGCCATTTGGTAAGACAATAATACGATTGTCTACCGTCACCAGCTTTGTATAAAAAATCTGGATTTCCTTTACGGTACCCTCGCACTTATTTGTGTCTTCAATAATGTAATCGCCCACTACAAATGGCTTCAAAAGCAAAATCAAGATACCGCCCGCAAAATTTGACAGGCTACCCTGCAATGCCAAGCCAAGTGCCACACCACCGGAGGCCAAAACTGCCGCCACCGAAGTTGTGTCCAAGCCAAAATTCTTTCCAATTGAAAAGATAAGCAGCGCATACAGCCCAAACTTCAGTACAGAATCCACAAACTGTTCTACGCCCGTGTCCACACTCGCACGCCGCAAGGACTTTCTCACAAGCTTCCGAAACCAGCCGATGAGCTTTACACCAATCGCAAATGCAAGGATTGCCAAAACCACACCAATCGCAAAGTCAAGCAAATCCGGGAGCTTGCTCTGCAAATATTGTGTAAGCTTTCCTACCTCTTCTACCACTTCTTCACCTTCTGTAACTTTTGCTAATAGCATATGCAATTCCTCCTATCTTAATGCCAGAAATGCCGCCAGATTCCCGCGTCTTCCTTGACTCGCGCGATGCGAAAATAAGGTCTCTGCATTACAGCAGGTACACAAATTTGTCACCGCAATCTGCTTGCGCGGCACGCCCGCCTCCAAAAGTATCAACTCGTTTGCCTTCCACAAATCCAGCTGATACTTCCCATTCTTTTTCTCATCATAAAGCAAAGGCCAAAGCTCCTCCGCAAACTGCTTTTGAAACTCTGCAATCACATCTTCACTGACCTCGTAACAATCCCTGCAAATCGAAGGACCAATTGCCGCATACACATCTG
This sequence comes from Faecalimonas sp., assembly GCA_036311625.1. Classification (GTDB taxonomy): domain Bacteria; phylum Bacillota; class Clostridia; order Lachnospirales; family Lachnospiraceae; genus Faecalimonas. The sequence continues at coordinate 12,346 of JAXJPN010000067.1, read as the reverse complement.
CTGGATGCGTCCCATACTCTTCTTTCATTCTCTGTAAGGTAAGCGCACCCATCTTTCCGACAGTGCCTCTCCAGCCCGAATGGCTAAGCCCAATCGCCTTATGCACCGGGTCTACAAAATACAGCGGCACACAATCCGCATAAAAGGTTGTGAGCGTAAGTCCCGGAACATCCGTAATCAGCCCGTCTACATCCGTATAGTCCAAAGGCTTTACCAGACCCTTTCCCTTATCCGCAACACTCACTTTTCGTACATTGGTTGTGTGTGTCTGTTGCGAGCACACAAAACTATCCTCCTCGACATCGAGAGCACCTGCCATACGGCGATAGTTCTCCCTTACGGCAGCTTCCTCATCTCCTCGTGTAAAGCTCAGATTCATGCTGCCAAGATGCGCCTTACTCACCCCACCAATACGCGTCGAAAAACCGTGCTTTACAATCCCCGTATTCTCCAACAACGGATAGGACAGATACAGCAACTCTCCCACTTGCCTTTCTTCCAAAATCTTTTCCTGACTCTTATAATTCATACTACTTTCCTTTATTCTACAAACGAAATTCAAAGGCATTCCGAACCAATTGCAGCGCATTTCCCAAAACTCCTACCACATCAAAGCGTACCGGTAAGTCCTGCAAGCCTTGCTTTTGTATGTAATATAGTGCGCACCGGCATATTCGCCTCTGTTTTGTAGCGGAGATAGCTTCTAAAGGCTCGCCTTTCCTTGTGTCCCTGCGGTACTTCACTTCTACAAATACCAGATATTCCCCATCTCTTGCCACAATGTCTACCTCACCGCCGCGACTATGGACATTGTATTCCAAAATCGTATAGCCCTGCTCACTTAGATAGGCACCCGCTTCTCTTTCGTAATGGCTTCCGATTTCGCGTTGATTCAATCTGCCTCTCCTTTACATATCATTACACAAAATTCTTGATAAAGCTCTGCCTATGAATTGGTGACGCTCCCTGCTCCTTTAAAGCCTGAATATGCGTCGCAGAACCGTAGCCTTTGTTACTTGCAAAGTCATATCCCGGAAGCACCGCATCGTATTCTACCATCAAACGGTCCCTTGTCACCTTTGCGATAATGCTCGCCGCCGCAATCGAAGCGCTCTTCGCATCTCCCTTGATAATCGGTACCTGCCGGATATTCACCTCCGGTATCGTCACTGCATCATTCAAAAGCAAATCCGGCTGAATCTTAAGCTTTCCAATCGCTATACGCATTGCTTCATAAGTTGCCTGTAAGATATTCATCTCATCGATACGCGCAGGGCTTACCATACCAATGCCGGTGGCAACTGCCTTTTCCAGAATCTCATCATACAAAACCTCTCGCATCTTTTCCGAGACTTGTTTGGAATCATTTAAATATAAAATATCACAGTCCTTTGGCAGAATCACGGCAGCGGCAACAACCGGCCCTGCAAGCGGCCCGCGTCCCACCTCGTCAATGCCACAGATATAGGAAAAGTCTGCATATTTGCGCTCATAGATATACATATTCTCCATACGCCTCTTCTCGGCTTCTAATTTTTCTTCCTGCTTTCGATACTTAGCAAGCAGGCTGACAACCCCTGCCCGCGTATCCCCTGCATACTCTGCATACAAGGTCGCCAAACTCTGTCTGTCAGCCTGTTCAAATTCTTTTTTAATTTCACTGATGCTTTTACTCATGTGGAATCACTCCTATACTGTCTAAAGGCCAAATGCGCACCCAAGCTCTGCCAATCAGGTCCTCCTTATGCAGAACACCTACATTCGGCTCCCTGCTATCCGAGCTGTGATTACGATTATCTCCAAGCACGAAATACTCATCCTCACCTAAGGTAATTGGGTCTGCCGCCATCCCTTTCTTCTCTTCGGCAATCGGCTCAATCCCATATTTCTCGCCAAGAGGCTCCCCGTTGATGTAAACCTCTCCGTTCTTAATCTGCACAGTCTCACCCGGCAAACCGATAATACGCTTAATATAGTAGGTATCTTCCTGATATCTGTATGGGAACACGATAATCTCATAGCGCTCCGGTTCGCGAAAACGATACGAAATCTTATCAACAATCAGATTGTCACCATTATGCAACGCCGGCAACATCGAATCTCCGCTCACCTGCGTACGCTGACCCACATAATTGACAATGAAATACGTCGCCGCAATGATAATCACAATGTACGCTGCCCAGCCAAGCAATTCCCGCCATATATTCGGCTCTTTCTCCTCTTCCTGCAGTCTCTTCAATTCCTTCGCGCGCTCTTTTGCACGTTTCTTTTTCAAATATTCCAATCGGTACTTACGCGCCATACCCGTATCCTTCTTTCTTCTCTACTCATAGTCCTCCGGGAATTCCAAAGTAATTCTTCCCAGACGACCATTTCTGAAATCATCCATCAAAAGCATCGCCGCCTTATCTGTATCGAGCTCATTCCCCCGCAAGAGACAATGTCTGCTCTCCGCAATCTGTGAAAGACAGTCAAAAAGCTCCGTAGACTCGTCTATATTATACTTCTCCGACAGCACTCCTGTATAGTATTTTTTCAAAAATCTGACCAATTCCATAGACAAATCTTCAATATTCAGAATCTCATCTCGAATCGAGCCAATAAATGCCAGACGCAGTCCCACCATCTGATCCTCAAACTTCGGCCACAAGATACCCGGTGTATCCAAAAGCTCCACATTCTTATTCAGACGAATCCATTGCTTTCCCTTTGTCACGCCCGGCTTATTTCCGGTCTTGGCACAGGCCTTTCCCGCCAGCGAATTGATGAAAGTAGACTTTCCGACATTCGGAATCCCGACTACCATCGCGCGGACCGGACGGTTCAAAATCCCACGCTTACGGTCACGCTCCATCTTCTCTTTACAGGCCTCTTGAATATGACTCTGAATTGATTTGATGCCGCCGCCTTTCTTTGAATTCACCTTGATAACCAGATAGCCCTTCTCCTTGAAATATGCAACCCAAGCGTCATTCTGCCTCTCCTCAGCCAAATCTGCCTTGTTGAGCAAAATCAATCTCGCCTTGTTCTTTCCAAGCTCATCAATCTCCGGGTTACGGCTACTCATCGGAATACGGGCATCCACAAGCTCAATGACAAGGTCAATCAACTTGATATTCTCCTGCATCATACGCTTTGCCTTTGTCATATGACCCGGATACCAATTAAAGTTCGTCTTCGGGTTGATTCTCTCTTCTTGCTTCTCCATATCCGTTCCTCTCTATCGCACTAACTTTATGTGATTCCAAGGTGATATTACAATCCACACCTTTCCGGCAATCTCTTCCCGCTTCACATTTCCAACGTTCGCACTGCGGCTGTCCTCGCTGCTCTGCCTGTCATCTCCCAGCACAAAATATTCATTTGCGCCAAGCACAATCTCCTCTTCCAGCAAGCCCGGATTCTCAATCTTGGTCGTCTTATACTTCTCCTTTAAAACTTCACCATTGATCAAAAGCTTCCCATCCTTGCAAGAGACCGTCTCTCCAGGCAGACCTACAATTCGCTTAATCGAGCAATGTGCATTGTCATTCCCGTTCGGCCAAAAGGCAATCACTTCACCACGACGCGGCTTGCGCGTATCATACACCAAACGATTGATGCGCGTCATATCCTCGCTCGCCAATTGTGGCTGCATCGAGTCACCGATAACGCCAACCTTCATTCCAAAATACCACTGCAAGAGAAATGCCAGAAAACACACGAGGGCAATCTGAAAAATCCACCCAAGTATCTCCTGTAGCAGCTCATAATTGATCTGTCTTCTCTTTCGCTTCTTTCCAAACGATAATCCTGCCATACTATCCCCTAAATCCTAAACAGCCAAATGAAAAAGGGACAATTACAATTATGTAGTTGTCCCTCGCACAGTTAACTATTTTACCAATTCTTTTACTTTTGCTCTCTTACCAACGCGTCCTCTTAAGTAGTTCAATTTCGCACGTCTTACCTTACCTCTGCGAATTACTTCTACCTTCTCCACGTTTGGTGAGTGCAATGGCCAAGTCTTCTCAACGCCGATTCCGTTCGAGTTCTTACGAACTGTAAATGTCTCTCTAGCGCCGCCGCCTTGCTTCTTCAGTACAACACCTTCAAAAACCTGGATTCTTTCTCTGTTACCTTCCTTGATCTTACCGTGTACTCTGACTGTGTCACCCACGTTAAATTCCGGTGCTTCTGCTTTTAACTGTTCTGCTTCAATCTTTTTAATGATCTCGTTCATCTTGTGTGACCTCCTTTTGTTCTGGACGTTCTTAATACCGAAAATGTACCAGAGGACCATCTCTTTCTTCTCACAACACGAGCCATTTTACCATAGATTTCTTATGTTTGCAAGCCTTTTTTCGAATTCTTTTCTACTTTTCCTCGCCCCAAAAATCAACCGGTTCATAATCCTGTAACTTTGCCCAAAAACCTCTCTGGATAAGCCCCTCCTGAATCAGATTCAATGTGTGCTCGTCCTCCGCTGTAATCGTATGATAATGATAACCGGAAGTTAGGTTCTTCAAGTGTGTTGATTTTCCTGTTGCAATGCCTTCCATATACGCTTCCACATCTCTGCGCGATTTGATATGCAAAGGCGCCTTCAGAACACCGTAAACCTTGTGGTATACGAAAACATCTTCCACTTTTCCGCCCAAATCCACAATAAGCTGTAGTTCTTCCTCCGACTGCGCATCCGTATGCTGCACTTTAAACACTCGGGTCACATAACCCATATCTTGCTCTTGTATCACATATCCCCGATGCGTAGACAGAATCTCTACACCATTTGCGCGAATCAATGCCATATCTTGCACAATAATCTGCCGGCTGACATCCAAAGCCTTTGCAAGTTCCGTGCCTGCAAGCGGCGTCTTGCTCTCTTGCAGCATACGAATAATCGCTTCCCTCCGCTGCTGTCCATTCAGTGCCATATTGCCTTCCTTTCTATATCTCAATGAAACAAATTCCTAAATTGCATGCAAATTCTTCATAGAAATATCCATAATCGGAGCGGAATGTGTCAACGCTCCGCTTGAAATGTAATCCACACCTAAGTCAGTCAGCTTTGCAATGTTCTCTTTGGTCACATTCCCGGATACTTCCACCTCTGCGCGACCTGCAATCCACTGAATTGCCTCTTCCATCTGTGCATGTGTCATATTGTCCAACATAATGATGTCGGCGCCCGCCTCAACTGCCTCTTTCACCATGTCAAAATTCTCTACTTCCACCTCAATCTTACGCACAAACGGTGCATACTCCTTTGCCATCGCAACCGCAGCCTTGATACTACCTGCCGCACCGATATGATTATCTTTTAACATAACGCCGTCCGAAAGGTTGTAACGGTGATTATTCCCCTTGCCGGTGCGCACCGAATATTTTTCGAAAATACGGTTGTTCGGCGTCGTCTTACGCGTATCCAAAAGCTTTGTCTTAGTTCCTTCCAACAAACTTGCCACTGAGCGAGTATAGGTTGCAACGCCACTCATTCTCTGTAGATAATTCAAAGCTGTACGCTCACCACAGAGAAGTACGCGAATATCCCCCTGCAACTTTCCAAGAAGCTGTCCCGCCTTCACGGCATCTCCGTCCTCCACATAAAACTCTGCCTTTGTCTTCTCATCCAAAAGCGTAAACACGCGCTCAAACACCTGCAAACCACAGATAATTCCGTCCTGCTTACAAATGAGCTCCACCTCTCCAAGCTGCGCTCTCTTCATCACACAATTTGCTGAGACATCCTCACTTGTAATGTCCTCACGCAACGCACCCAAAATCAATGGGTCTACATTCAATTTTAAAGTTACCGGATCAAACATTTTCTTTTCCTCCTTTTGCTATGTCCTGTGCCGCTCTCTTTGCAAACACCAAACTCTCTAATAACGAATTGCTTGCCAGACGATTCCTGCCGTGTACACCATTGCAAGCTGTCTCCCCGACTGCATACAAATGCTCCATCGAAGTCTTACTCTCATAATCGACCTTGATACCACCCATAAAATAATGCTGTGCCGGAACAACCGGAATACACTCCCGCGTCACATCATAGCCCATCTCCTTACAGTGTTCTATGATATTCGGAAAATGCTCCCGTAGCTCATCTGGCGGAATTGGCCGTAAATCCTCCCAGACAAACTCGGTTCCGTCCTTCTCCATCTGCTTATAAATTGCCTCTGTCAGCAAATCGCGCGGCAACAATTCATTTACGAAACGCTCACCACTCTTATCTCGAAGCACTGCACCTTCCCCTCGCACCGACTCGGAAATCAAAAAGCTCCGCTTTTCCTTTGCATACAGTGTGGTCGGATGAATCTGTACATAATCCATATCCTTTAAGGCAATGCCATGCTTCTTTGCAATGCTAATCGCATCTCCCGTCAAATGTCGAAAGTTTGTCGAGTGCTTATAAAGACCGCCGATTCCACCTGTCGCTAAGACCACATAGGAAGCTTCTACCTCTTGCATACTGCCATCTTCCATCTGAATCACTGCACCACAACAAATATCATCCTTCACAAGTATATCCATTAAAGTCGTATATTCCAGAATCTGAATATGCTCCTGCTTTCTCACTTCACGAAGCAGACTGCTGGTAATCTCTTTTCCCGTCACATCTTTGTGATAAATAATGCGCTTATTGGAATGCGCACCCTCACGGGTATAGGCAAGACTGCCGTCCTCTTCCCGCTGAAATTGCGCGCCATAGGAAATCAAATCCCGAACCACATCCTGTGAAGAACGAATCATAATCTCTACGGATTTCTTATCATTCTCCTCGTGCCCGGCACGCAAGGTATCATCGAAGAAGCTCTGAAAATCCGACTCGTCCTTCAGCATACACATACCGCCCTGTGCAAGAAAAGAATCACTACTCTCTACATCTTTCTTTGTTACAATTGTAATCTGTCTGTCTTTGGGAAGACTGAGGGCACAATAGAGACCCGCACAGCCACTCCCGGCTATCAATACATCTGTCTTCATCTTTCTCACACTTCCTACTTTGCGAGTTCCAACATGCGCTCCAAAGGCACCAATGCACCTTCGCGCACCTCCTCTGAGACCTGCATCTCATTACATTCCTCTGCCAGTACCCGCAATACCTTTTCCAAAGTAATCAACTTCATATCTGTACAAATCTGTCCCTCTGTCATCGTGTGGAACTTCTTCTGCGGATTGCGTTTTTTCAATTCATAAAAAACACCAACTTCCGTCCCGATAATGTATTCGTCAGCATCATCTCCATCCACAAAATCAATGATACCAGATGTACTTCCTATGTAATCTGCTTCTTGGAGCACCTCATAGATACACTCCGGATGTACCAAGAACTTTGCTTTCGGATGCTTCGCCTTCGCCGCCAGAATCTGCTCTCTCGTCATCGCTGCGTGAATCGGACAATACCCATCATTCAAAATCACATTCTTTTCCGGCACCTGCTCTGCCACATATCTGCCAAGATTCCCATCTGGGATAAAGAAAACATTCCGATTCGGAAGATTCCTTACAATCTTTACTGCATTTGCCGAAGTCACACAGACATCCGCATTACACTTAATCTCTGCTGTTGAGTTGATGTAGCAAACCACTGCCAAATCCGAATACTGCTCGCGCATCTTCTCGATATTCTGCAAGTCCACCATGTGTGCCATTGCGCAGTCTGCCTGCATATCCGGCATTAAGACCTTCTTATCAGGATTCAAGATTGCTGCACTTTCCCCCATAAAAGAAACGCCGCAAAACACGATACACTCTGCATCGGTAGTTTTTGCGACCTTACTCAAATAGTAGGAGTCGCCGATATAATCCGCAATTTCCTGCACCTCGTCTGCTACATAATAATGTGCAAGGATAATTGCCCGCTTCTCCTGCTTTAATTCTTCTATTTTTTGTATCAATTCTGTTCTTGTCATTACAAGCCTCCAAATTCTCTCAAACTTTTAACAGCTCGTATTATAACACCAGAATTGTCATCTGACAAGACAGTTGTAAAGATAATTGTAAATTTCTGTAAATTTATCTGCATATGCATATGCAACACTATATAATGCAATGGATATCGGCTTTGTCAAAAGGAAAATTGCAAGGAATTTCTTCCATGTCATTTTTGTCAAACCACTTAACATGCACAAGGCGTCATCTGGAAGTCCCGGAAGAAACAAGGCGAAAATCAAAAAGATTTCAAATCTTCTGCCCTTGTCTAACCAACCGATATATTTGTTGTAGGTCTTTTCCTGAACAAAGAACTGCACAACCCGCGCTCCAAAACGCTTTGCAAGCAAAAAAGCAATCATAGAACCAATGGTCAATCCTGCAACATTGTAAATAAAGCCTTCTACCGCACCAAACACCAACACCCCTACGGCGCAGCTCACACCACCCGGCAGAAGTGGAATCACTACTTGCACAATCTGAATCACAAGAAAGCACAAGGGTGCCCAGAACCCCGCCTTTTGAAGCAGTGCCTCCAACACCGCGCGATCCTGAAAAATACCCTTGCGCCATCCCAACACAATCAGTATCACCAACGCGATGGTACCGATAATCGCTATACAATTCATCAACTTGTGAAGTAATTCTTTTTTCATTCGTCTTCCTCGTCTCTATCAATTCGCTCTCATATTAACAAGGGAATCAAAAGAAATATAGGGGTTATTTCTTAATATTTTCTAAGAAATTTTATGTATGAACAGTCCGCTGCGAAGCTTTGGCTCAAACCAAGTAGACTTCGGCGGCATCAACATACCCGCATCTGCCACATCAAAAAGCTCCTGAATAGAAGTCGGGTACATTGCAAACGCAAGCTTGCAGTCCTCACTCACACGCTTCTCAAGCTCACCAAGTCCGCGAATACCACCCACAAAATCAATGCGCTTGTCGGTTCGCGGATCCCCGATGCCGAGTATCGGCGAAAGCAACTTCTCCTGCAAAATAGAAACATCCAAACCTGCAACCGGGTCAGCCGACTTATCCTCTTCGCGTACATTTACACGGTACCACTTTCCTTCCAAAAACATCGAGAACTCGCCCTTGCACATCGGATAATGGTCTGTAGATGTATCTTCGACAAGCTCAAACAGCTCGCTCATCTTTGCCAAGAACTCCTCCGATGTATAGTCATTCAAATCCTTTACTACACGGTTGTAGTCCATAATCATCAACTGCTCATCCGCAAATAATACCGAAAGGAAGAAATTGAACTCCTCGCTGCCGTCGTAGTTCGGATGCTCTGCTCTTCTCTTTAAACCAACCTTTACTGCCGATGCTGCCCTGTGATGGCCATCTGCTATGTAAATCTCATTTGTCTTCTCAAACTCACTCTGAATCACAGCAATCTGCTCCGCATCTGAAATACAGAATACCCGATGACGAATACCGTCATCAGAAACAAAATCATAAAGTGCTTCCTCCTGCTTCTTTGCCGCAATCACTTCACGAATCGCCGGTCTTGCACGATATGCCAGATAAATCGGTCCCGTCTGTGCTCCACAAGTGTCCACATGGCGAATACGGTCAAGCTCCTTCTCCTCACGCGTGTTCTCATGCTTTTTGATTACATTATTCTGATAATCGTCAATCGAAGCGCAAGCAACCAAACCATCCTGCACGCGCCCATTCATCGTAAGCTCGTAGAGATAATAGCACGCCTTTTCCTCCGTAATAAAGTCACCATTTGCAACCATCTCCCACAAAATGTCATGTGCCTTCTGGTATACTCTATCATCATAAGTGTCTACATCGTCCGCAAACTGCGTCTCTGCACGATCAATGCGCAGAAAAGATAATGGCGCGTTCTCCACGACTGCCTTCGCCTCTGCGCGGTTATATACATCATAAGGCAGGGCTGCAATCTTGTCAGCCTTGTCCTTGCTTGGTCTGATTCCTTGAAATGTTCGTATCGTTGCCATAACTACTCTCGTTCCTCCTCATCGTATTCCAATATCTTATCTATATGTCATCTATCCACCGATAGTATGCCACATTCCGTATAAAAATGCTAGCCCTGTCTGAAGATTCTTTTCAAACAGGGCTTGTCCTATACATTCGCTAGCAGATACTCCAGCAAGGCTTCACAGCCTTCCAAAACATCACGGTAAGTATCATCGAAATTCCCTGTGTACCAAGGATCCGCAATATCCCTGTTTTGGTGGGCAAAAGATGGGAGTTTGTAAATCTTGCCGTCTGGGTCACCACCTGCAATGCGTTGCATATTACGGATATTCGCTGTATCCATACCTATCAGATAATCAAAGTATTCGTAATCCGTCATTGTCATCTGACGTGCGCGATGTGGAATCACCGAAATGCCAACACTCTTTAATTTTGAAACTGTGCCATAGTGCGGCGAACTGCCAATCTCCTCACGGCTCGTGGCTGCGGAATCAATCTCGAATAGGGAGTCGAGACGCCGCTCGCGAACTAGGTGGGTGAATACTGATTGAGCCATAGTCGAGCGGCAGATGTTGCCGTGGCAGATGAAAAGTACCTTGTGTATCATATTTGTTCTCCTTAAAATGCAAAGAAATGCCGTAGTTTGTACGACATTTCATAGTTTTGTTTGAATTGATGTCTAGTCGTCAACTAGACAGATTATAGCACAATGTGGCGGGTTATTGCTAGCCCTTGGTAGTCAAAAAGGTAGTAAAATTAGTGAGGTGACTACTAAGGATTTTGGCCATGTGTTTTTATTACGGCGGCAGATTAACAAAATTTTTACCACTTATATGTGCAGACTATCATATTTCAATAATTGTAATTACAGACACGCATTGATTTGTTAATAATATTTACGTTATTATATATAACAGAAGAAAAAGTCAGGTGATACACTATGAAAAACCAACGTGTTTATTATTGGCGAGAAATATTGATTTTTCACCACTTCCTATGCATCGCATTTTGTTGTCGCAGCATATATCTTTATATTTGTTTTTAATAATCCTCCCATACTGTTTCTATATTCACATTTTCACTTTTAGGTCTTCTCTCATTAGGTAATAAATCAATTTGAACCAATACAGGGAAACTTGTTGCTAATCCCGAAACCAAACAACCACCTGCCGGCAATATAGGTATCATTTCATTCGATGCTTTATCAGCAAAAGCTACTGAACGATACATTTTTCTCAAATCTTCTTCATTTACAAGTCTATGGATAAAATAATTATGAAGTTGAGAAATAATTGTATCTGATATATCAGATGGTCTTTGAGAAGATATAGTAAGAAATGTTCCAAATTTTCTTCCTTCTTTTATAATTTCCTCAAAACTTTCTAAACGATAATCTTTCCATTCTTCACTTTCTCTAAATGACATATCGGAAAGTATATTATGCGCTTCGTCAATGATAAAGTGCAAAGTACTTCTCAAAACGTTTTGTTTTTGAGCCTTCTTTTCTGAATATTTTACTTTGGCTATAATCATTGGAACAATTTTTTTCATTGCCAAATTTAAGTCCAAAAATGAAATCACTTCTACGTTACTTTGCTTCTGCTGCAAGTTCTGATCAGTTTCTCGTAATAAAACATCAAAGATTTTTTGCATATCTTCACATCTTGTACCCGTTCTCGCAACTAATGGTGCAATATGTTCTTTAGTTATATAACTTCTACTAATCTCGAGCCAATAATTATATTTAATTGCAAACTCAAACAATTCAAAGATACTTAATTTATTAATGCCTTCATCATTAAAAATTACATTTTGAAATATCGTCGTCCTAATAAAATCTGATGTTATGGTGTAATTATTTGACACATAAAATTGTTTTGATTGTCCATTATAAAAAATTTTAGATTCAAAATCATCGAATTTTTCCTTTAACCCGAAAACATCTAGAATGTCTCCTATTATATACTTTAATTCAGGGTACTTGGTCTGCGTTTTAATTATAAGATCGCAAAAATGCTCAACGGAAAATATGCACTTCCCGTCTTTTAGTTGTTCAAATTTTCTTATACAACGTTTTATAAATGGCTTTTGAGTCTTCTCTGTAGCTTCTAAAATTATTGCCCATATTTCTGGATTAAGTATATCTTTGATAGAAATCGGATATTTTTTTTCGTCGGATGCAACATATTTAGTACTATCTCCCTGTCTATGTCTAGTCGACAAAATATATTCATCTGCACCTGGAAAAACATTGGAATATTCGCCATTAAAATCAAAAACTACGAATTTAGAATTCTTTTTGAATGCCATACTCTCGCTATATTCAGATATGATTTCATTGTAAATTTTCGCCAGAGTATTTGATTTTCCACTTCCAGTGTTGCCAAAAATTCCAACATGGCTACATGCTATATCTTGAATACCAATCCTAAAAGAATAATTTTCATGCCCTATAATTTTTCCTAAGTTA
>JAXJPN010000066.1:0-2243 GCA_036311625.1 Faecalimonas sp. | reverse complement strand
GTGGTAAAATATCTTGACAAACCGCAACGTCGTATCACAGAAATCCGCGTCTTCTATGATGACGGAACCTATGAGACGTTTTCTTGAGCGATGCGCGTTGAGTAATGAGTAATGAGCCGTCTGCAAAGATGGGGATATGAATAGCCGGGGGCTTTTAAGCCCTCGGTTTTTTAGTGGGAACCGGATGGTGAGGGTTGCCGTTCCGCGTCTTTCAGACGCCATTTTTTGTCTTGTCAATTTTTCCACGGGTTCAAGAACCCGCGGCTATTCGCCCTTCGGGCTTCCCGTCTTCCAGACGGCTTAGAGTAGTGAGCTTTGAACGTCTTCTGAACTTCTATATAACAAATTTTCAACCCATTGAATTACAGAGCTTTGCATTTAGCCTATTTAGTGCATTTTTTGCTCGTTCAATTTTTTTCATAAGCAGTTCCTGTTCGTCAAGTCCCACCTTAGTCTCGTCATATGCTGTTTTGCTTTTTACCATGACATATAAGATTCTGGCCATTTTGTGCGCGGTTGCGACAATGGCCTGCATATACCCGCTTCTCGAGCGTATCCTTCGGAAATAGACTCCTAATGAGTTTTTTGCGCTCTTCAATGTATTCGCACAAAGTCTGAAGATTTGTCCTACGGGATTCTTCCGCTTCGGCACCCTGCTTGAAATGAGCTTTCCGCCGGAGACCTTGTTGTTCGGAACCAGATTGCACCATTTGCTGAACTTCTCCGGTGTGTCGAACTTTTCCACAAAATCGTGTCCCAACTCCCCGACCAGTTGCAGCAGCGAGCTGGCACTCATTCCTGGTATTTCCATCGCATTGACACCCCAGATGGCGTATCCATATTGCTCGACGTCGAAACTCACCGCGTTCTTCTTGCATACAGGCTTTCCCGATTTTACATACCGGCCCATCTCTGTATCTATCTTTGCCGTGTAGGAAGTGAGTGCATTCTCAATCATGCGGTCGCACTCCGCCATCTGCCCTTGAAGATACTTATACAAATCGTAAGCCTGTTTGAGTTCGAAAAGATGGTCCTCTCCCCATGTCCCCTCCAAAGAAAGGGCAATTTCCTCTTTGCTGCGCTTACAGCGGGAATCCGCCAGAAGAGCGAGACTGCGAGGGTCGCGTTCCCCCGCCAGGATCGCTTCGATTATCGCTATCCCCGATTTCCCGGCGATGTCACTGAGTACGTTCGAAAGCTTGATGTTCATCTGCCCCATGGCCTTCTGCATATGCAGCACCTCTTTGCTGGACGCTTTAAGGATGTTGTTCCTGTGCCTTGCCAGGTTGCGCACCTTACGCGCCTCGTTTTCCGGTTGGAAACTAGCTTTGAGCAGGCCGTAAGTGTGCAGCAGCATCAGCCATTCCGCATCGGCCTCGTCCGTCTTCTTCTCGGAGATGTTCTTCACGTCCCTGGCATTGACAAGGACAACATCTATGCCAGAGTCTTTTAACTTGAAGTACAAGGGAAGCCAATAGATGCCCGTAGCCTCCATCGCGACGGTGTCGACCTTACAGGCGCACAGCCATGAGCATATCTCGTTGAGGTCACGGGTGAAGCAGCCGAACCGCCGGTTGTTCTCACCGTCCCTGTCTGCGGGCACGCACACCTGCATCTCATAATCCGCAATGTCAATGCCCGCAGCATTGGGATTTACAATTTTTAGTTCAATACCTTTGGAGGTATGGATTTTTTTCGCTTTCTTTGCCATTGGAAGTAGCTTTAGGGTTATAAAAATACTAAACTGCGGTCTCAAGGATTATACAGGTAAGCTTCTATAAGGCATCTCACGGCCAATATCCATTCTACAGACACGCAGGACCATACTTATGTCTGGGTTGTGAAGCCAGTGAACAAATGGTCTACTGTTTAGACACCCTAAAGGTACTTCTTTTCTGATGGAAAATCTGTTATTTCTACATCCATTTTGGGGCGCCCCAATTCAATACTTATGTCTAGTCCTTTTCGTGAGAGCGTGAGATTATAACTCTTGTGTTCTCTTCGGACGCTGCACGCAACGTCCCTACCCTCTCATTACTCAAAACTCACCGCTCATAACTCACAACTCGCCACTGAAAACTGCATCTACAATTTGCAAAACCACTAATTTGCTGTCAGATAATCAAAAAGTTGCCTTATCATTAGGCCATTCTGGAAGAAATCGTTATTTTTGTACAAGGAACCATTAAAAAGCACAAAATCATGAAAAAGAAACTCTTCACCTTAATTATGATGCTGATATC
>JAXJPN010000065.1:0-1965 GCA_036311625.1 Faecalimonas sp. | reverse complement strand
TGTACAGAATATACGATTGGATTTGATACAGCGGCAAATACCGCTATGGAGGCGATTGACAAGGTGCGTGACACCTCGACCTCTCACGAGAGATGTAGTATTGTAGAGGTAATGGGACGTGACGCCGGCTACCTTGCTTTGTGGTGCGGTATTGCGAATGGCGCCGAGAAGATTTTGCTTCCTGAGGATCATGGATATGATGAGGATTCGATTATTAAGGATATTATCGATAATCGGAATCGTGGGAAGAAGCACTACATCATCATCAATGCAGAGGGTGTAGGCGATTCCATCAATATGGCAAAGCGAATTGAGGAAGCAACCGGCGTAGAGACGCGTGCGACGATTCTGGGACACTTGCAGCGTGGTGGAACGCCGACGGTAAAGGATAGAATGTATGCTTCGATTATGGGTGCAAAGGCAGTTGACTTGCTAATCGAAGGAAAGACGAACCGCGTGGTAGGTTACCAGAAGGGTGAGTTTATTGATTTTGATATCAACGATGCACTGAAGATGCATAAGGAGATACCGGAGTATTATATTGAGGTTGCAAATACGTTATAAAGGAGAATGGTTTTGGGCAGAGAGGAAATACAATCTGCGCCAATTGGAGTATTTGATTCCGGAGTTGGCGGCTTGACGGTGGCGCGTGAGATTATGCGTCATTTACCAAATGAGAATATTGTGTATTTCGGAGACACCGCCCGTGTGCCTTACGGAAGTAAGTCGAGGGATAATATTATCCGTTATTCCAGACAGATTATCCGTTTTTTGCAGACGCAGAAAGTGAAGGCAATTGTGATTGCGTGTAACACGGCCAGCGCACTTGCATTGGACGTGGTAAAGCAAGAGGTAGACATCCCGATTATCGGCGTGGTAGAGCCGGGAGCGCGTGCAGCGCTGGAGATGACCGAGACGAACAAGATTGGCGTCATCGGCACCGAAGCGACGATTCGCAGCGCGATGTATGAGAAGATTATCTGTGGTCTGAACCCAGATGCGAGTGTGCTTGGAAAAGCTTGTCCGCTGTTTGTTCCGCTGGTGGAGGAAGGTTTTGCAAAGCATACTGTCACAGAAGAGATTATCGATTATTATCTTGCGACGTTCTTGGAGACGGACATTGATACTCTGATTTTGGGTTGTACCCATTATCCGCTTTTGCGTTCGCGCATTCGCGCTTATGTGGGGAATCAGATTACCCTTGTGAACCCGGCGTATGAGACGGCGATGGATTTGAAGGCTCTTTTAGAAGAACAAGATTTGCAGAATCTCGAGACGCCTGAAGAGCACGGTACATACTCCTTCTATGTCAGCGATGCTGCCGACAAGTTCAAGCAGTTTGCGAATTCGATTCTTCCATATGATATCGAGACCACGAAACAGATTAACATTGAGGAGTATTGATTGCAAGATGACAAAAGAGGTATTAGTGAGTATTTCCGGCTTGCATATGGCAGCAGGCGGAATGGAGAATGAGGGAGATGAACCGATTGAAGTCCTTAGCGCAGGTACTTATTATTTTAAAAATGGGAAACATTATGTCCTCTTTGAAGAGGTGGCAGAAGGGTTTTCAGAGGCTACAAAGACGCAGATCAAGTGGAAGGACACGGACATTTTAGAGGTGACGAAAAAAGGGCTTTCCAATGTGCATATGATTTTTGAGAAGAATAAGAAGAATCGTTGCTACTATGAGACGCCTTTTGGGCAGTTGAATATGGGAATCTTCACAACCAATATCGAGGTGAAGGAGCAGGAGGATGCGATTATGCTCCGTGCAGATTACGCTTTAGATGTGAATTTTGAACCATTGGCGGATTGCACGATTTATGTGAAGGTGCGTGCGAGAGATGCGAAGGACTTTTCTTTGCATCAGATAGGAGAGCATTAAAAAGGATATTGTAAAATGGCAATTGAACCACATTGGGACTCGGAAGGCTGCAAAGCGCGTGCCTTTACGGGTTCCTT
>JAXJPN010000064.1:0-5106 GCA_036311625.1 Faecalimonas sp. | reverse complement strand
CCATTGATAAACTCATCACGCTTACCGTGACGATACTCTTCAGGCACAATCCCGGTCGGATAATTCGGCAATCCCGTCAGGACCGTAACTTCATGTCCACGCTCTACAAGTTGAGGCGCCACCTCATTGATTAGAAATTGTTCCGGCCAGTAATACTGGCAAACCACCAAAATCTTCATCCATTCTCTCCTATTACGACAGGCTCTCCGAGCTGGCAATCAATTCATCTAAAATGCGCTTCGGTTCCTTTCGGAACACACTTGCTAAAATACACACCACCGTATACCAGATAATCTTGATATCGTAGCCCCAAGAACGATGCTTTACATAGTAAAGTTCTAACCCTAATCTTGTCGGCAACACCTTTTCCTTGTATTCCTCTTCATCTTCAATCGTATCGCCATATATGTAATCATAAACCGCCGCAGGTCCGCTCAAGCCCGGTCTCACATTCGAAACCACTGCATACTCACCACCGCGAGTAATCTCCATCTGCGCCTCTGCCGCAGGTCTCGGTCCGATAACAGACATCGTTCCCTGTAAACAACAAATCAGTTGCGGCAGTTCATCAATCTTTGTCGCACGAATAAAGCGACCAAAAGCAAAAATTCGATCCTCCTCGCCTCGGAATACGGATTCATTCGCATCACCTAAGTACATCGACCGGAACTTATACATCGGAAATAACCTGTTATCCTTGCCCACTCGACGCGCTACATAAAAAATGGGTCCGGGATCACTCACATAGATACCAATCGCTGCCACCACCCAGATGGGCGATGTGCAGACGATTGCCAAAAACGCCGCAAGAATATCAAATATTCTCTTCGTGACCTCGTAACCCTTTGCTAGCATATTGTAACTCTCCTCAATACACATTCAAACGCTTCCGCATAATCGCATCCCGACTGTCCGCCACGATATGCCGCCAAGCCTGTAATCGCTTCATTGCTTCTCGGATGTGGATATTCTCGCATCACTCCTCGGTAAGTCGCCAACGCTTTTAATTTTAATTCCAGGTTCTCTTTTCCAATCTCAATATATGTATTCGGTGCAAAACGATTCATTGCCGTATTCACTGACCACTCTGTCGCTGACAAAGTCTCCATAAACCAAAATTCAGAAATCGCCTTCACATCTTTTCTTCTCTGGAAGATACGAATCGCCGCCTGACATGCTGTTGAAGTATGCATATGGTCATTGTTCGTATCTGACGGATGGTGCGTAATCACCACATCCGGTTCTGATTCTACAATCGCCTTCTCAACAAACTGCACCAACTGTAAATGCGGAACCACATTCATCTCAATATTGGGGAAGCTTCCCTCGTATCTCTTGTGAATCCCCAACAGTTTTGTATTCGCATCTATATCACAATTCAGTTCGGCATCCTCCGGCCTGCATGCGCGTGCGCGCACTTCTGTGCACATAATACACAAATCCACCGTATGCCCCGCATCCGTGAGCTTTTTAATCGTAGCTCCTGCTCCGAGTACTTCATCATCCGGATGGGCCACAACTACTAAATACTTCATAATCATTCTCCTCGCGTTCTTTCTATCCATCAAGCGCTTTCGCTAATCCAGCGCCTAATATCCGTATCCTAACTTAGGTATTCTACCATACTTCAAGCCCAAAAACAAGCTCTTTCCTTCTATTCTATTCCTTCTTTTTGCCTTTTAGACACTTTAACCATTTTATAAAACGCACTTCCCAACAAAGCGCCGAACAAACAGCCCAAGGCGTTATGCATCATATCATCCCACTCAAACAACCCCAGCCGAAATATCAATTGCAATATCTCAATCGGCAGTGAAATCATCGCCCCTACCGCGAGTGCCTGCAACGGCTTCATTTTCTCTAATATAAACAGCAACCAGCCTATCGGTATAAATACTAGAATATTAAAAATAATCTGTTCCAAAATACACTCTGTGTTCTCTGCGCCAAAATCTGCCGGTGCTGCCCTCCATGACCAAAAAGGAACCATCCCCTTTAAATCACGAACAGGCTCTTGACCTCTTGTTACAAGTGTAAGCATATAAATCACTCCTATATACAAAACCATAAACGAAGTCAACACATTTTTTCTTTCACACTTAAGATACTTCCGAAAGCTGCTTGCGTATTTCTCTTTTTGCTTTTGATATTGCCAAATATTCATAGCCAGCACAATTACAAACAGCACAAGAACGAACAACATTCCTCGCAACTTTATACCATCCAATATATTTTTCACAAACTCAACCATACGCCGACCTTTCATATTGCATTTTTTTAGTTTTGTCACTATAATAAATTCAGATTCTATGTTTCATACATTCGTTAGGAGGAACTTTTATGAAAAATTCATCCCATACACCACGCAACATCGTAGTTGCCGGAACTGGCTATGTGGGCTTATCTATCGCAACCCTATTAGCGCAGAACAACCACGTCACCGCCGTTGATATTTCCCCGGAGAAGGTAGACCTAATCAACAACAAAAAATCACCGATTCAAGATGATTATATCGAAAAATTTCTTACAGAAAAGGAACTGGATTTGACAGCCACTCTCGATGCCAAATCTGCTTATGAGAACGCTGACTTTGTCGTAATCGCTACACCAACCAACTATGACAGCAAAAAAAACTTTTTTGACACTTCAGCCGTTGAAGCCGTCATCGAACTGGTATTGGAGCACAATCCAAATGCAATTATGATTATCAAATCCACCATACCGGTAGGTTATACAGAATCTGTTCGCAACAAGTATAAGACTTCAAATATCCTTTTTAGTCCAGAATTCCTGCGCGAATCAAAAGCTTTGTACGACAACCTGTACCCTTCGCGAATTATCGTTGGTACAGACCTTACAAACCCCAAATTGGCACAAGCTGCGCGCACCTTTGCTGCGCTCTTACAGGAAGGCGCTATCAAGCAGGACATTGACACGTTGTTCATGGGCTTTACAGAAGCCGAAGCTGTAAAACTATTTGCAAATACATACCTAGCTTTGCGCGTCTCATATTTCAACGAGCTGGATACCTACGCCGAATTAAAGGGCTTGGATACACGCGCCATTATTGATGGCGTCTGCTTGGACCCGCGAATCGGTGACCACTATAACAACCCTTCTTTTGGCTATGGCGGTTACTGCCTACCAAAGGACACCAAGCAATTACTTGCAAATTATGATAACGTACCACAGAATATGATGAGTGCCATCGTTGAGAGCAATCGCACGCGAAAGGATTTTATCGCTGAGCGTGTACTTGAATTGGCCGGTGCCTACGAAGCGAGCAGCGACTATGACGCTACAAAAGAGAAGGAAGTAATTGTCGGCGTGTATCGTCTCACAATGAAAAGTAACTCCGACAACTTCCGCCAATCCTCTATTCAAGGCATTATGAAGCGAATCAAGGCAAAAGGCACAACTGTCATTATCTTCGAGCCAAGCTTAGAAGATGGCACGACCTTCTTCGGAAGCAAGATTGTAAATGACCTAGACACTTTCAAGCGTATGAGCGACAGCATCATTGCCAATCGCTATGACGCTTGTCTCGATGATGTACAAGAAAAATTGTACACCCGCGACCTTTTCCGAAGAGATTAAACTTGATAGAATGCTTTATGGGGATGCCGCATTAACGATAAAAAAATCGTTGAGGTGGCATCTCTGCCTTACTCATCTTCTCGTCCCTCAAACAATTCTAACTTTCGAAACAACTCACTGCGCCTCCGCGCATCCTTCATATCTTCACTCAGCTTGCTCTTTCCCGAAAGCACATAGCCAAAGTATCTGCCCAACTGTGGCACCCACGCAAAATACCGCAACAGCTTATGCTTCCGTAACTTCGGGAAATTTATCAATCCCACACCTTGTATACTTTTCAAAAAGCCTATTGGACTTTGCAACCTCGCAAGCGCACGTGCACCATTGTCTGCCACATTCTTATGTCCGAAGTTCCCCTGCTGAAAAATATAGGCAAGTAGCTCTGCACAGACCGCCTCATCGGCATCCTTGCACCATGTAATATGCTCCTCCGGCAATCCCAGATACAACTGGCACATCCGCGTCAACACTTTCGCAAACTGTTCCAATCCAATCGACTGCAAAAATGACTGCAATTCTTTTCCATAAACAGCATCCGGCAAATGGCGATGCACAAACAACATCCAATCCAGAATCTGTCGAAGTCCGATACCCTCGCTACACAAATGCCCCTGCACGTGTAGCAAGAACTCTAATGCATTCTGCAACATCGGCAATGACGGAACTTTATGCCCTGCAACCGAAATCCATTCAATCTCCGCCAAGCCATCGGCCATACGGGCATTTAACTTGTCTTCCAACTGCCTGTCCGCAAGCTGAAACGCACCCACGTGAAGCTCCAGCGCAATCTTATCCTTGCGCATTCCCAAATGCTTCTGGTGAATACTCTCATCAATTTCACCACTCTCAGAATCTTGCAGGCAATATCCAATCGAAAGCAGAATATCTCTTGCACGCGCAAAATCCTCTGCTCGGATTAGCAAATCAATATCTCCCAAAGTCCGATGCTCCGGCTCCGGGTAATTAACAGCCGCAACCGCGCCCTTCAAAACCGCTACCGGAATCCCCTTGTTCTGCAAGGCTTGCACCGCCTCATCCTGATACGCCAGATTCTTATTAAACAAATGCACATTCGCCGCCGCCTGAATCAAGCGTTTCCTACGAAGTGCCTCCGGCATCTTTGGCGTCGCCGCATCCATCGCACCGGCACACACAGACAAAATTGTCTGCGCCTCCAGCTCCCGACAAACGTCCTCCCAATCCTCCACATAAACGTCAGAAAGAGCACCATCAAACAATGCTGCTCTTATCATCTTCGTTACAACTGTATATGTGTTTTTCTCAAGTACGTTCATCTATAAAACTCCCAGAAAATCATCGCGTTTGTTTTCCTAATTATTATAGATGAAATTGACGGGGATGTAAAGATGGGAAATTGAGGTGATAGAGTAAACTTATTGTCAGTTGGAAAAAAACGGAGATATCCTAGATATAATTATCTTCACAGATTTGTTTCCCACAGTTTACTTTAAATTTGTCACTTTGTCAAAATCTTTCTTCTGCATATTT
>JAXJPN010000063.1:0-11550 GCA_036311625.1 Faecalimonas sp. | reverse complement strand
GAGGAAGGGCAGAAAGAAGCTTTGAAGAAGGCAATGTCTGATAACTTAAGTGCTTTAGTAGGAAAAGTACCGGGTTTATTGACGGTAGAATTTGTTTCGAATCCAATTTCTTCCAGCACGCACGATATTGCGTTGGTGACCACATTGGAAAAAGCAGAGGATATCGCTGTATACGCGAAGCATCCCGACCATATATATGTGGCAGACACCTTTGTAAGACCTTATGTCACAGAGCGGGCTTGCTTGGATTATGAATAAGATGTTTTCAGGATTGGCAGATAGTAGAGTTTACTCCGCTATCTGCCGAACTTGTTTTGCATAGTCTTTCCAATATGGAGAAAGCTTTTTGTTTAAGATTGCCCAGTCTGCTTTTAAAGGAATTCCGATTTCTTTAAAGGTTTGGGAAAGCTCTAGACCAAAACTTTCAATGTCATTTGGGTATTCTTCTTCGGAAAGCGTTGAAATACTTATGCCTCCATCCAACAATTCTGTCCGAGTTCCATCTTTCATAACAATCGTATAACGGAGCAGACCATCCGTACTGTGATTTAACGTGTAATAGTCTACCTCTTCCCAAGTGTAGCTTCGGCAGAGAAAAAGACGACGTACAGTAGCTGTCTGCGGCGTTATGGTGTCGCACCAAGTAAGTAGAGAGCCTGCGCATAATAGAAATACACAAAAGGAAAGTAAGGTCGCTTTTCGCTTTGCTCTTTTGGGGAGCGGACATTGTTTTCCGAAATAAAGCCAAATAAGCATAACGGTAAAGAAAAGGGAGCCAATTAAGGGAGGCAAAACCATATTTGACGTGACAACATAAGCAGTGGCATCGCCCATAATAAATTCTAAAAGGTAACTTTCAATAATGCTAATTCCGAAGACAAACAAAATAAGGAAAGTGAATATGCCGCCAAGCAGTATAAGTATTTTTTTCCACCAAGGAGTCGGGTGTGAAATTTTTGATTTGTGATTCCGTGCATATTTCCGGTCAAGGATGACAATCGGAAATGAAATAATAACAACGAGACCAATCTGGGAAATCCAGTAAAAAATGCCATAAAAGAAACCACTTTCTTCTGACATATATTTTCCGGCAAATCCCAAAATGATGCAAGTCAGTAAAAAAGTCCAAATGGAAGTGAAACCAAAAATGTCAGTGAGGAGTCTTTTTTCGTGTTCAAAACAGTCTTTGGCAAAATCAGCAAAACGTCCTCCGGCCTTTTCTTTGTTCTGAATCAATTCCCAGTAATAGTTTTCATCAAATGCAGTTGTGTCTTTTTGTAAAATGCGGCAGATTTCTAAGGCACCATTTAGGTTTGTAATCTGTGTATATAGTTCTTGCATATTTTGTTCAAGCGCATCTGACAAAGGAAGAGTTCCATATAAAATATCCTTGACAAGGGCAAGTGAAAACCCGAGTTTTCGCAGAACAATTATTTTCTTTAAGATAGAAAGGTCTTCTTCGGTATATTCGCGGTAGCCGTTTGCGGTTCTGCGGGGTGAAAGAAAACCTTCTTTTTCATAATATCGAATATTTGCGCGAGGAATTTGTAGGAGTTCCTCAACTTCATTGATTTTCATAAAAACCTCCGAGTTTGGTTGAGCTTCAAGGGAGCTCTTATATGTTTCCAGTATAAGGGGTAAAGTAACTTGATAGTCAAGTGTTTTTTCTTTCTTTTTTTGAAAAGATGTTATATTATAGTTCTTAGGATAGAAAAATGATAAAGGAGTCTGTGGATGAGTATTTTAAATGTAGAACATTTGTCGCATGGTTTTGGTGACCGTGCGATTTTTGGGGATGTTTCCTTTCGGCTACTCAAGGGCGAGCATATCGGTCTTGTAGGGGCAAATGGGGAAGGGAAATCAACTTTTTTGAATATTGTAACGGGAAAGCTTCAGCCGGACGAGGGTAAGATTGAGTGGGCAAAGAATGTACGGGTTGGCTATCTGGACCAGCATACGGTGCTTGAAAAGGGAATGACAATTCGCGATGTCTTAAAGTCCGCATTTGCGTATTTGTTTGAGCTGGAAGAAAAGATGAACCAGATTTGTGAGCAGCTTGGCGATGCGGATGCAGATGAGATGGAAGCAATGATGGAGGAGCTCGGGACGATTCAGGACACGCTGACGCTACACGATTTTTATATTATAGATTCGAAGGTAGAAGAAGTGGCACGCGCACTTGGTCTTTTGGATATTGGCCTAGACCGAGATGTGACGGATTTGAGTGGTGGGCAGAGGACGAAGATTTTGCTTGCGAAGCTTCTTTTAGAAAAGCCGGACATCCTGCTTTTGGACGAGCCGACAAACTACCTGGATGAGGAGCACA
The DNA here is from genome assembly GCA_036311625.1 of Faecalimonas sp. Lineage (GTDB taxonomy): Bacteria > Bacillota > Clostridia > Lachnospirales > Lachnospiraceae > Faecalimonas. The sequence goes on along the minus strand of JAXJPN010000063.1, from coordinate 9,224 downwards.
TTGCGTGGCTGAAACGATATCTGATTGAGTATGAGAATGCTTTTGTTTTGATTTCGCACGATATTCCATTCTTGAATGAGGTGATTAACATCATTTATCATATGGAGAATCAAGAGCTGAATCGCTATGTGGGAGACTACGACCATTTCCAAGAGGTGTACGAGGTGAAGAAGTCGCAGCTGGAGGCGGCGTACAAGCGGCAGCAGCAGGAGATTAGCGAGCTCAAGGATTTTGTCGCGAGAAATAAGGCGCGTGTTTCCACGCGAAATATGGCGATGTCCCGCCAGAAGAAATTGGACAAGATGGACGTCATTGAGCTGGCGGCAGAGAGACCAAAGCCGGAATTTCATTTTAAGGTGGGAAGAACGCCCGGCAAATATATTTTTGAGACGAAGGACTTGGTGATTGGCTATGATGAGCCGCTTTCAAAACCGTTGACTTTAGCGATGGAGCGCGGTCAGAAGATTGCGCTTGTGGGTGCAAATGGAATTGGAAAGACGACCTTGCTCAAGAGTATTTTGGGATTGATTCCTGCGCTTGGTGGCTCGGTTGAGCTTGGAGAAAATCTGCTGATTGGATATTTTGAGCAGGAAGGTGCGCCGGATAATGCGACCACTTGTATCGAGGAGATTTGGAAAGAATTCCCCTCTTATACACAGTATGAGGTGCGTTCCGCGTTGGCAAAGTGTGGGCTTACGACGAAGCATATTGAAAGTCAGGTTCGTGTACTCAGCGGTGGCGAGCAGGCGAAGGTGCGACTCTGCAAGTTAATCAACCGCGAGACGAATATTCTGCTTTTGGATGAGCCGACCAACCACTTGGATGTGGATGCGAAGGAGGAGCTTAAGCGTGCGCTCTTGGCTTATAAGGGAAGTGTACTTTTGATTTGTCACGAGCCGGAGTTTTATCGGGATGTTGTAAATGAAGTGTGGGATTGTGCGAAGTGGACGACGAGAATTATTTAGGAATAAAATCCGAGCATTGAAGAACTCTAAATTATGAGGTATAATAAAAGAAAAAATCGGGAGGGATTTGATATGAGATTACAGGATAAAGTAGCAATTATCACAGGTGGCAGTCGTGGAATCGGATTTGCGACAGCAGAGCGTTTTGTGCAGGAAGGCGCTACGGTAGTAATCACTGCCAGCAGACAGGAGACAGCAGATAAAGCGATTAGCCAATTGAAGGAGAAGTATCCGCAGGCAAAGGTAGAGGGCGTATGGCCGAATCTCTCAAGTCTTGAGGAAGTTCGTGCGATGGTTGCAGATGTGGTTGCAAAGTATGGTAAGATTGATATTCTCGTGAATAATGCGGGAATTTCAGAGAGTACACCATTTACCAATTATACAGAAGAATTGTTTGACAAGGTAATGGATTTGAATGTGAAGGGTGTATTCAATGCAAGCCGTGCAGTGAGCGATTATATGGTAGAGCAGGGCAGCGGTGTAATCCTTTCAACATCTTCTATGGTAAGCCGTGATGGACAGCCTTCTGGATTTGCATATCCGGCATCAAAGTTTGCAGTGAATGGTTTTACGCTTTCTTTGGCGCGTGAACTTGGACCGAAGGGCATCCGTGTGAATGCCGTTGCACCGGGAATCACAGAGACAGATATGATGAAGGCCGTTCCAAAGGAAGTTATTGAGCCTATGATTCAGAGAATTCCGCTCCGCCGTCTTGGTCAGCCGGAGGATATTGCGAATGCATTTGTATTCCTTGCATCGGATGAGGCTTCGTATATTTCTGGTATTGTACTTCATGTGGATGGTTTGGCGAGAACCTAAGCGACGATGAAAAGAAAGTTTCAGATGACACGAACAGCAATGGGCATTTTGGCATTGCTGTTCGTTATTATAGGAGTGATGCTTGCCTGTTGTTTTTGGCCGAAGAAGTCGGAGGAGCAAAAGAAGGAGACCAAGCCTTCAGCAGCGTTGAACAGCAAGGGAGAAGTGATTGAGATTGAGACGGAGATACCGACAGAGCCGATAGAGCCAAGCACACCGGAGCAACCGGTGGAAGTGGTAGAACCAGAGCAACCGGTAGAGCCGGCGCCAGCACCAGCACCGCCTGCTAAGGTGGAGTGGATTCCGGGACAACATCGAGACCCGAACCAGATTGTTGTAGTGATTGATCCGGGACACCAGTTGCGAGGCAACTCGACAAAGGAGCCGAATGGGCCGAATTCTACGGTGATGAAGGCGCGTGTGACGAGTGGAACGACCGGCAAGTTTACCGGTGTGCCGGAATACATACTGAATTTGGATATAGGACTAAAGTTAAAGACGGAATTGGAGAATCGTGGTTATACCGTGCATATGACGCGAAGTGTACACGAGGTGGACATCAGCAATATGGAGCGCGCACAGTACGCAAGCAGTGTGGGTGCGGACATTGCCGTGCGCATTCATGCGAATGGCTCTACGAATCCCTCTGTAAAAGGGGCGTTGACGATGACACCATCGGCAAGCAATCCCTATGTGAGTCATTTAGCGAATGCGAGTTATAGCTTGAGCAAAAAGGTGATTGATGCGTATTGTGCGGCAACCGGATTTGAGAATGACGGTGTTTTAGCCAGTGATACGATGACGGGTATGAACTGGAGCGAGGTTCCGGTGACCATCGTGGAGATGGGCTATATGAGCAATGAGTCCGATGACCGTGCGATGCAAGATGCTACGATGCAGAATAATATGGTGCAGGGCATCGCAAATGGAATCGATGCCTATTTTGGACTGTAAGACGGAGGAATACATAAGATGATAGAAGCAATTACAAATATCGATTTAGCCATCTTGCTGTTTGTACAGGAATATTTGCGAACAGATGTTGGAAATATGATTTGGAAATTTATCACCCATTTGGGAGATGGCGGTTGGCTGTGGATTACAGTTGGGGTGATTCTTCTGTTTTTCAAGAAAACTCGTGTAATTGGTTTTAGTGTGTTGATTTCTCTTTTAATCAATGCAATCTTTACCAATATTACGTTAAAGGATTTGATTGCAAGACCGCGTCCGTTTGTGATATGTGATGCGATAGAGACCTTAATTAAACAACCAAGTAGTTATTCCTTCCCGTCGGGACACACCAGTGGTTCGATGACGGCGGCGCTTGTCTTGTATAAGCTGACACCGAAGAAGTATGGTATACCGGCAGTGATTTTAGCTTCCTTGATTGCGCTTTCTCGCATTTACGTGGGTGTGCATTATCCGACAGACGTTTTAGGTGGTTTGGTTATTGCATTTGTAAGTAGTTTGTGGGGATGCTATTTGGTGAAGTGTATGTATATTCGAATGAAAGAAAGAAGTTGTCATGACTAAGAAACAAAAACTAGCATTAGAGATTATAGAAAGATTGCGAGCTGAGTACCCGGATGCGGCATGCTCGCTGGATTATGACGAGGCGTGGAAGCTGCTTGTCAGTGTGCGTCTGGCTGCGCAGTGTACAGACGAGAGGGTAAATATCATTGTAGAGAAGTTATATGAGAAATACCCCGATGTGCAGGCGTTGGCAGATGCCGATGTGGATAAGATTGAAGAAATCGTCCGCCCGTGTGGATTGGGACGGAGTAAGGCGAAGGACATCAGCGCTTGTATGAAGATTCTGCGGGATAAGTACGAGTGTAAGGTTCCGACGACCTTTGAGGAGCTGCTTGCACTTCCGGGCGTGGGAAGAAAGAGTGCGAATCTGATTATGGGGGATGTCTTTGGGAAGCCGGCGATTGTGACGGACACACATTGTATTCGTCTGACCAATCGAATGGGTCTTGTGGATGTCAAAGAGCCAAAGAAGGTAGAGATGGCACTGTGGAAGCTGATTCCGCCGGAAGAGGGGAATGATTTCTGCCATCGCCTCGTGTATCACGGCAGAGCTGTATGTACGGCACGAACCAAGCCGTATTGCGATAAGTGTTGTTTGCAGGATATATGTAAGAAAAAGGATGTTGCAAAATAGCAATTGCTATTTCGCAACATCCTTTAATCTTTCTACAATCTCCGGAAATTCCATTCCGTGAGAAGCTTTTACCAATACGGTATCTCCTTTTTGTAGTATGTTCTCGTATACTGCAAAGAAGTCTGCCTTTGTGGCAAAGTGGTAGTCGGATTTTGCACCGACAGCTGTATTTTTTGAAAGTTCACCGATGCAAATCACAACATCGATTCCCTTTTCTGCGGCATATTGTCCACATTCCGTGTGCAAATCCTTTTCGTGTTCCCCAAGCTCAAACATATCGCCGAGTATGGCAACTTTTCTGCCGTCTGCACTTGCAAGTACGTCAAGCGAAGCCTTCATAGAAACCGGGTTCGCATTGTAGCAGTCATCAATGATAAGAAGTGAATCCGTAGAAATCAGATTATTTCTTCCCGATACTGGCACAAGTGCCTCAATGCCGGCTTTGATTTCTTCTGGGCTTAATCCCAGTTCCTGACCCACCAGTGCTCCGGCAAGTGCATTGTATACCATATGGTCTCCCGGAATCGGAATGATGGTCTCAATCTCGGTATCCCCCAAGTGAAGTGTACAACTTGTGCCTCGCAGGGATAGACTGTGGATATCTGTTGCATATGCGTCCAAGTCTGTGGATAAGCCAAAAAACTTTGGACAAATTCCGTGAGATTCTTTTACGGTAATCAGTTTATCGTCATCGCCGTTGAGGATAATCCTTGCGTCTTTTTGCATATGGTCGAACATCTCTGTCTTGGCTTTCAGAACGCCGTCGCGGTCACCCAAGTTCTCTAAGTGACAGAGCCCGATGTTGGTAATCACACAGATGTCCGGTTGCGCCATTGTGGCCAGACGGTGCATCTCATCAAAATGGTTGATTCCCATCTCCAGAACTGCCACCTCGTGCTCCTCGCGAATACGAAAAATCGTGAGCGGGAGTCCAATCTCATTATTAAAGTTGCCGGCTGTCTTCAGTACCTTGTATTTCTGTGAGAGAACAGAGGCAATCATCTCTTTCGTGCTGGTCTTTCCAACGCTGCCGCTAATGCCCACTACTTTGATACCAAGTGCAGTTCGATAATGTCTTGCAATGTCCTTCATTGCCTGCTCGCAGGAAGAAACCAAGATATACGGGTGCGTGGCATTTGACAATTCTTTTTCAGATAACGTGCAAAGTGCGCCGGCTTCCATCACCTGTCCGATAAAATCGTGGCCATCCACACGGGCGCCTTTAATTGGGATAAACAGGTATCCCTCTTCAATTTTGCGGCTGTCAATGGCAACGCCACTTACCTCTAGGGATAAACTTGCCTTATCGCCAAAATATTGTCCGCCGCAGGCGTTTGCAATCTCTTGCAGTGACATATGTTTCATAGAAGCTCCTCCTACTGATAGCGTTCTAAAGATTTTTCAATAATCAGCTCACACAAATCCGCGTAAGCAATTCCTGCTGCGGCTGCTTCCTTTGGAAGAAGGCTTGCGGATGTCATACCCGGCAGGGTGTTGACCTCCAAACAGTAAATATCGCCCTTGTCATCCAATAAGAAATCCGCGCGAGAGTATACGTCTAACTTTAAGGCGCGGAAGGCAAGTTCGGTCGCGCGCTGCATACGCTCTGCCACTTCATCCGGAATCTGCGCCGGGCAAATCTCTTCGGTTGCATCTGCCTGGTATTTGTTCGCATAGTCAAACCAACCGTTCTTCGGAATAATCTCAATCACAGGAAGTGCCTTGCCGTCAATAATGCCACAGGCAAATTCACGACCTTTTACATACTGTTCAATCACCACTTCCTCGTCATAGCGGAAGGAGTTCGCAAGCGCATCGCGGTATGCCTCCTCCGTCTCTACAATGTAAACGCCGATGCTGGAACCGCCTGCACAAGGCTTTACAACAAGTGGAAAGGATAGACCAAGCTCTGCAAGTGGTGTGTCTTGGTTTTCTTTTTTTAGTGCAGTGCCCATCGGGGTCGGCACGCCGGAAGTTTTAAAAATCTGTTTGGCGATGCCTTTGTCCATCGCAAGCGCACTGCCCAAATAATTCGGACCGGTGTATTTGATACCCAAGATATCAAAGGTCGCCTGAAGCTTTCCGTTCTCTCCGACATCGCCGTGAAGTCCCATAAAGACAATATCTGCGAGACGGCAAATTTCCACGACATTCGGGCCTAAGAAGCAATCTGACTGGTCTTGGCGCAAAGCCTTGATGGCAGCCAAGTCCGGTTCTGTCGTCTTAATCCCTTCGGCAATCTCAAGACCTGCATTCGGCAGGGTAAATACCTCTTCTAATTTGTCCGTATCGTAAGGAAATCCTAAGTAGACATCCAACAAAAATGCCTCGTGTCCATTCTCACGCAAGGTACGGCAAATGCCGGCTCCCGAAGTGAGCGATACGTCACGCTCCGTACTTAAGCCTCCGGCTAATACAACAATCTTCATAATGCAATCTCCTTTTATTCGTCCTCTACGCTCATCTTATTGAGCAGACGTTGCTTTTCATCATATAATTTTTGCGATAAATCCACATAGACGCGATGCGGGTTGAACAGACGCTTAGTCTCATCCCAAAGCGTATCTTTTTCTCTCTTACAGTATTCCGCAATCTCCATCACACTCGGAGAGTAGTAGACGCACTCGCCTTTGATAAAGATTGGTCGCAAAATCTCACGCATCGTGTAGGTGCCGGCTGCGAGCTTTGTCTTCTTCCAAGTTGCCACCGGGTCAAAGAGCAGCAGGTCTTCGTTCTCATCGAATACTTCATCTGCAAAACTAATCAAGTCCGCGCGCAGCTTGCCGGTCTCTTTATCGTAGATGCGGAAAACGGTCTTATTTCCCGGATTTGTAATCTTTTCGGTATTCTCAGAAAGCTTTATCTTGGATTCGTAGCTCCCATCTGCCTGTTTAATCGCCGCGAGCTTGTAGACACCGCCAAACGAAGGGCAGTCTTTGGAGGTAATCAGGTTCGTGCCCACACCCCAAGACGTAATCTTGGCACCCTGTACCTTCAAATCGTGAATCAAAATCTCATCCAAATCGTTGGAAGCGGAGATAACAGCATCTTCAAATCCGGCCTCATCTAACATCTTACGCGCCTTCTTTGAAAGATATGCAAGGTCACCGCTGTCCAGACGGATACCATAGTTCGTCAAGGTAATGCCGGCTTCACGCATCTCCGTAAAGACGCGAATCGCATTCGGCACACCGGATTTTAAAGTATCGTAGGTATCCACCAGAAGCGTACACGTCTGTGGATACAAATTCGCATAGGTCTTAAATGCGGTATATTCGTCCGGGAAGCTCATAATCCAGCTGTGCGCATGTGTCCCCTTCACCGGGACGTTGAACATCTCACCGGCAAGCACGTTGGAAGTGCCGATACAGCCGCCAATCATAGCGGCTCTCGCGCCGTACAGTCCGGCATCCGGCCCCTGTGCGCGGCGAAGTCCAAACTCCATCACGCCATCTCCGTCAGCCGCATACACAACGCGCGCCGCTTTGGTAGCAATCAGAGATTGGTGATTTACAATATTCAAAATGGCAGTCTCAATAAGCTGTGCTTCCATAATTGGTGCCACCACTTTAATCAGCGGTTCCTTTGGAAACACAACGGTTCCTTCAGGAATTGCATAGAGGTCTCCACTAAAGTGGAAGCCGCTTAGATAGTGCAAAAAATCATTGCTGAAAATCTTCAGACTGCGCAGATAATCAATGTCTTCATATGTGAAATGTAATTTCTTAATATAGTCAATCACCTGCTCGAGCCCGGCGGCGATGGAATATCCATTGTTGTTGGGATTAGAACGGAAAAAGACGTCAAAGACTACGGTCTCATCGGCTCCACGCTCAAAATATCCCTGCATCATTGTCAGCTCGTACAGGTCGGTTAGTAAGGTAAGATTTCTGTCCATCATACAGTATCCTCCCGTTGTCAGAATATTTTTGAACCTATGCGTAGATTATAGCACCATGCAGTGAAAATGTAAATTTGAAAACAAAAATCAGTTATTGGGTTCTAGCGGGTATTGTTTGGATATGCTTCTTTTTGGTCAGTCAATCCTAAGAGGTAATCTGTACTGGTAGAATAAAATTTTGCTAATTGAATGAGAGTTTCCGTTGGAATATCGCGCCTACCGTTTTCATAATGAGAGTAGCATACTTGTGAACACTTTAAATAGTTTGCAAGTGCAGTCTGGGTCAAATCGTGATCTTCTCGTAAATCTCGAATCCTCTTATACACGGCGGTCACCTCGTTTCTTCTTCTATATAAATAGTATAAGTAAAACGATTTGTTATATTGACTTTTATAACAAAATGTTATATTATTAGTAAAAATTAAAAGGAGGGGCTTTTATGAAGAGGATTTCAAAACAAGTAGTAACAATTTTACTAAGCATAATGTTGCTTTTTTCGGTGATTCCGTTAGGAACCTTAACAGCAAGTGCGGCGGGCGGTGTCAAATCAAAGCTAGACTCGGTTATTTCTAGTTATCCTGCTGAAAGCAGGTGGACAGGAAGTTTTGACGGAGGTACACAGTGCTATGGATTTGCGAAGTTAGTTATATATAATGTCTTTGGTAAATCCAACGCTTCTGGATACACATATAGAACTTGGACATATGCAGGTGCAAGTACAAGCGGAATGAATGTAATAGGTTCAATTACAAGTTATTCGGAATCTAGTGTAAAAAATCTCTTGAGCAAAGCTAGACCCGGTGATGTTTTGCAATTTAACACATCGAAGCAACATTCTATGATTGTTTATTCGGTCAATTCAAATAGTGTAACTATTTATGATTGTAATTGGGATAATAATTGTGGCATACGCTTAAAAGAGTGTTCCTTTGGAACTTGGTCTGGAAGAAATAGTAGTAAATTAACACTACTTAGATCAGATAATTATGATTCTGTCGATGGCTCAAGTTCGTGTAACTGTTCAACATCTTATGCAGGTACATATATATGCACAACATCTTCGTTAAATTTAACTATACGGAGTGGACACGGTAGTTCTTATAGTTCTGTGGGGTCAATTCCTTCTGGTGCAGCTGTAACTGTTACTAAAGCAAGCGGTAGAAGTAGTAGCGACTGGGCTCATGTAACCTATAATGGTGTTTCTGGATATGCCTCGATGCAATATTTGTCAAAGAAACAAGAACATACTCACTCGTATACAACTTATTTAAAAGAAGCAGAACATCCACACAGAATATCAGTCCGTTGCAAAGATTATGATACTTGCGGTAGCTGGAAATTGACAGATGATTATGCAAAGGTAAAAACTTGT
>JAXJPN010000062.1:0-6181 GCA_036311625.1 Faecalimonas sp. | reverse complement strand
GCGGTGTCTGTGTGCAAGGGGCTTTCCGTAGAAAAAGTAAAGCCGAAACATCTTTTGATTACCGGACTATATTTTGGTGGATTTCAAGGCTTGATGCCCCTATTGGGTTATCTTCTGGGTACCAGTTTTCAGTCAATTATCGTGAGTGTGGACCATTGGATTGCATTTGGTCTATTGGCGATTATTGGTGGAAATATGATACGGGAGTCGCTTAGCAAAGAAGAGGAGTGTATGGACTGCTCGTTTGGAGTGAAAGCGATGCTGCCACTTGCGATTGCGACGAGCATTGATGCATTGGCAGTGGGTATTACCTTTGCGCTTGAGCAGGTGAAGATTTTCTCCGCAGTGCTTTCAATCGGAGTGATTACCTTCGTGCTTTCCGCAATTGGTGTGAAGCTTGGAAAGGGCTTTGGAGAACGTTACAAATCAAAGGCAGAGTTTGCCGGCGGTTTGGTGCTGATTCTGATGGGCCTTAAAATTTTATTGGAACATACCGGCGTGCTGGGATAAAAGTAAAAAAAGAAGTCTGCAATCTCGCAAAGAGAATGCAGACTTTTTGTATGTGTTCGTTCTATTTTTTGACAAAAACACTCTTTGGTTGCTTGCAAATCGGGCAAACAAAATCTTCCGGCACTTCTTCAAAAGGAAGGTCTCCGTCATAGACATAGCCGCAGATGCCACATACCCATTTGCTGTCGTCAGCTTTCGGTGCTTCTGTACTTTCCTCTGGCAGATAGGTCGGTGCATTCTTCGGACTCTTGCCCTTTACGACTTTGTGGTAGTAAGCGTAGGTCATTGCATCGCCGCCCTTGAGTACATCAGCGTCAACTACTTCACCTAAGAATACCGTATGTGTTGCGGTCTCCATCTTGTCAATCACCTTACATACAACATATGCGCAAGCATCTGCGACAATAGAAATACCCTCGCGTTCTACTGCTTCTACACCATCAAATTTGTCTACGTCTTTTCCAGATTGGAATCCGAAAGTGCCGATTAGGCCGGCATCAGATTGTTCGCTTAGTATGGAAATTGCAAACTTCCCGCTCTTTTCAATGCAAGAATTGGTGTAGTTGTCGTGATTGATGCTGACAGCAATTGTCGCCGGTGTTGAAGTAATCTGCATTGCGCTGTTGGCAACACAGCCTGTCGGACGATTCCCGTCTAAAGTTGAGACAATGTAAACCCCGTAAGAGAGGCTTCGAAAAGCGTTTGTATTCATATGTATGATCCTCCTAACAAAATTCATTTTCTTAATTTTACCACTTGACATTTGCAAAAGCAAGTAGTACGCTGACTGAGAAGACAAAAAGGGGCGCTGACAATGGAGTCGGCTGAGATGCGGTGTAGTCACCCAGTACCCGAGAACCTGATCTGGATAATGCCAGCGTAGGAAGTATATGTTTTACCTATGGTTTATGGAAGTACTGGCATTCGGATATCCGAATGCCTTTTTTGTTTTCAAATTAAAAAACTAGGAGGAAAAAAAGATGCATGCAAATGTAGCAATTCAAGTTCTGCCAAAGGCAGAAAACGATGATGAATTGATCCGTATTGTAGACGAGGTGATTGATTACATCAAATCTACGGGGCTCAGTTACTATGTAGGACCGTGTGAGACCGCCATTGAGGGTGAGTATGACGAATTGATGGAGATTGTCAAGGAGTGTCAGAAGGTAGCGGTGCGCGCGGGGGCAGAGGAGGTTTCTGCGTATGTGAAGATTTCATATCGACCGGAAGGAGAAGTGCTTACGATTGAAAAGAAAGTCACAAAACATCAGCAATAAAATATGGTCTTGTTCTGCCATTCTAATCTTGCTTTTTGTGTGGCAGTCAGTGAGTGCTTTGGGGCTTGTGGACAGCTTTCTCCTGCCATCACCGCTACAGGTAGCAAAGGTGTTTGTAACGGAATTCCCACTTCTGATGGAGCACGCAGCAATTACATTGGCAGAGGCTTTCTGGGGTTTGACACTCGGTGTAGTATTTGGCTTTGTTATGGCAGTTTTGATGGACCGCTTTGAGGCGGTCTACAAGGCGTTCTATCCGCTGTTGGTGTTGACGCAGACGATTCCGACAGTTGCGATTGCGCCGCTTTTGGTATTGTGGTTCGGCTACGAGATGACCCCAAAGGTAATCTTGATTGTTATCGTTACATTCTTTCCGCTTGCAGTCGGCCTTTTAGATGGGTTCCGGGAGGCGGATAAGGATGCGATGCATTTGCTACGTGCAATGGGTGCCGGACAGTGGCAGATTTTTTGGCACATCAAGCTGCCCGGAGCAATGGCACAGTTTTTTGCCGGCTTGCGGATTTCGGTATCCTATGCAGTTGTAGGGGCAGTGATTGCGGAATGGCTTGGCGGTTTTGGTGGACTTGGCGTGTATATGACACGTGTGAAGAAGGCGTTTTCTTTTGACAAGATGTTTGCTGTTATTTTTTTGATTTCTATTATCAGTCTGCTTTTGATGAAAGGGGTAGATGTTTTGCAAAAGAAATGTATGACTTGGAAAGAGGAGGAATCATAAGATGAAGAAGAAATTTTACATATTAGTGGCGATTACAATTCTGACGGTGCTGTTTGTAGCCTGTGGAAGGACAAAACAGAAAGATGAAAAGCCGGATATCAAAGATTTGGAGAAAATAACTTTTGTGTTGGACTGGACACCAAACACGAATCACACCGGACTCTATGTCGCTTTGGAAAACGGATATTTTGAAGAGGCAGGTTTGGATGTTGAGGTTGTGCAGCCGCCGGAGGATGGCGCAGAGGTATTGGTTGCTTCGGGTAAGGCACAGTTTGGCATCTCCTTCCAAGATACGATGGCGGCAGCGCTGTGCGGGGACGATGCACTTCCGATTACAGCCGTTGCGGCAGTTGTGCAACACAATACTTCGGGTATTATTTCTCGTGCAGGCGAGGGTATGCAGACTCCAAAAGGATTGGAGGGGCATAAGTATGCGACTTGGAACGGACCGATTGAGCTTGCAACTTTAGAACAGGTGGTAAAGAAGGATGGTGGGGATTTCGGAAAGGTAGAATTGATTCCGAATATGGTTACCGATGAGGTGTCGGCTTTAAAGACAAAGGCGGTAGATGCCATTTGGATTTACTACGGTTGGGCAGGCGTCAAGACAGAGCTGGAAGAGCTTGCGACAGATTATTTTGCATTTGCAGATATGGATGCAGTGTTTGATTATTATACACCGGTTGTGATTGCAGGCAACCAATTCTTAGAAAAGAAGCCGGAGGCGGCAAAAGCCTTTTTGAAGGCGCTTACAGAAGGATATCAGTTTGCGATTGAACGCCCGGAGGAAGCGGCAGAGATTCTTTGCAGGGTGGCACCGGAGTTAGACGAGGAGTTGGTGCGAGCAAGCCAGAGATATCTAAGTGAACGATATCAGGCAGAAGCACCATACTGGGGCTATATGGAAAAAGAACGTTGGAATGCGTTTTATCAATGGGTGAATGAGAATAAACTAACAGAGGATGCGGTTCCGTTAGATACCGGATTTACGAATGATTTCTTACCGTAACAGGAGGCAAAGATGGCGGTTTTAAAGGTAAAAGAGGTCTCAAAGTCGTTTGGTGATGAGAAGATTCTTGAAAGAATTTCATTAGAGCTTAGAGAGGGAGAGATTGTCTCTCTTCTTGGCGTGAGTGGAGTTGGAAAGACAACCTTATTCAATATCATTGCGGGCTTAGGTGACCCTGATGCCGGAAAGGTTTATCTCGTAGAGGAGGATGTTACGGGGAAACCGGGCAAGGTGAGCTATATGTTGCAGAAGGATTTGCTCTTGCCATATCGTACCATTTTGGATAATGTTGCACTGCCACTTATTATTCGCGGGAAGAAGCGGAAGGAAGCAAGAAAAGAGGCGGCAAAATATTTCGAAGAGTTCGGACTTGCCGGAACGGAGAGGAAGTACCCGGCTCAGCTCTCTGGTGGTATGAAGCAGAGAGCGGCACTTCTTAGAACGTATTTGTTTTCCGAGAAGGTGGCGCTTCTTGACGAGCCATTTTCCGCTTTGGATATGCTGACAAAAGGTACCGTGCACGAATGGTATCTGGACGTAATGGAAAAAATTAAATTGTCGACTTTGTTTATCACGCATGACATAGATGAGGCAATTTTGTTGTCTGATCGTATTTATTTACTGACGGGCAAACCGGGAAAAATCACAAAGGAGCTTGTTCTTCGGGAGAAAAAGCCGAGACAGAGAGATTTTCACTTGACAGAAGACTTTTTAAGGTATAAAAAGGAGATAATAGCAACATTGGAGGATTCGAAATGAGAGTGTTAGAAGGTTTGCAACCAGTATCGGTATTTTACTTTTTTGAGGAGATTTGTGGGATTCCTCATATTTCCGGGAATGAAAAGGAGTTGAGTGATTACTGCGTCAATTTTGCGAAGGAGCGAGGGCTCTACTGGGAGCAGGATGCAATTGGAAATGTGATTTTGATTAAGGAAGCGACAGCAGGTTACGAAGATGTGGAACCTATGATTGTTCAAGGGCACTTGGATATGGTGGGTGATAAAGTGCCGGAGTGTCCGCTTGATTTGGAGAAAGATGCAATAAAGTTGCAGGTTGATGGTGATTATGTGACCGCAGAAGGGACCACACTTGGCGGTGATGATGGGATTGCGGTTGCCTATGGTCTGGCGCTTTTAGATGCAAAAGATATTCCACATCCGCGTTTGGAAGTGGTATTGACGGTTGGCGAAGAGGTAGGCTTAGACGGAGCAGCGGCAATTGATTTGTCTTGCTGCAAAGCCAAGCGACTTCTGAATATTGATTCAGAATTGGAAGGTATATTTACGGTAGGCTGTGCCGGTGGAATGCGTGCGGACTGTGAGATTCCGGTTGAGACAGCGGAAAAATCGGGTGTTCTTTGCACACTTACCTCTAAGGGCTTTCTTGGTGGACATTCTGGTATCGAGATTCACAAAGGACGTGCAAACGCGAATGTAATAATTGGAAGATGTCTGCTGTTTTTGCAGGAGAAACTGGACTTTGCTTTGGTGCAGATGTCAGGTGGTGTGAAGGACAATGTGATTCCGAAGAATGCGACGGCAAGCATATTGCTTGCGGGGGCAGATGTGGAAAATGCAAAAGCGGTGATAGGTGAGTTTAACCAAATCTTGAAGCAAGAGTATGGCGCATCCGATCCGGATGTTGCTTTGGAATTTGCGATTGCAGGTGGAAAGGAAATATCTTGTAAGGTTTTGAGCGAAGAGTCGAAGGATAAGACCATTGTAGCACTTACATTGATGCCGAATGGTGTGCAGTCGATGTGTATGGATTTGCCGGATTTGGTAGAGACCTCATTGAATATGGGAATCGTCTCTTGTGATGAGAACGGTTTGCAGCTTTGCTTTTCTGTCAGAAGCTCAATCGAATCTGCGAAGGATTTTGTGGGTGACAAATTAAAGAAGATGACGGAGTTCTTGGGAGGTACCATCAGCTATCACGGACAGTATCCGGGTTGGGCGTATGCGCGCGAGTCAAAGTTGAGGGATCTTTGTGTAAAAGTATATGAGAAGCAGTATGGTGAGGCTCCGAAGATTGAGATTATCCATGCCGGTTTGGAGTGCGGTCTGTTCTCGGCAAAGATTGCAGGTTTGGATTGTATTTCGATTGGACCGAATATGCAGGATATCCATACGCCGGATGAGCGCTTAAGTATCAGCTCTGTAGCACGGGTTTGGGAGTTTATCAAAGGCGTACTTGCGGAGAAGGAATTGTAGTGAGAATGTTTGGGGAGAGGCAGGGTATGCCTCTCCTTTTGTTTAAGATTTTTCTTGATTTATAATCTGTGTTTGTGTTATCCTACACATACATCAAACGTGACCGAGCCGCGCGGCTCATTCTAAAGTCACAACAGCACAGAGGTGCTTCTGAATTTCAAGGCGTATCAGCCGACGAATTCAACTTGATGAATCGAATATTAGGAGGGATGCCTATGGCGTAGTTTTTGAGTCCGAATCCTTACAAAAGATAGCATTACAAAAGATTCTGCCTAGTCAGAATAGGAATATTATGTTAAGATAAGGAGGAAAGAAAATGAATCAAAAACAGAATACTGGAAATACTTCTACACCATACGATGATGTGCATCGAACGCTGCTTACAAATTGTTCGAAGCTTATTATTCCGGTGGTGAATGAAGTGTTTCACAAACAT
>JAXJPN010000061.1:0-10691 GCA_036311625.1 Faecalimonas sp. | reverse complement strand
AATTGTCAATGCGACAGCTCTATTTTATTTTGAAATAATATTTGACTTGTAACGTAAAAAGAGTTACAATATAAAAAATAATGAGAGGTGATTGTTTTGAAACAATTTATAGAAGATGTGTTGCATCAACCGATTCAGATTGAGATTTATAAAGAACAGAGTAAAATTCCGCTTATATATTGGGCATATTACAATTTGTTTCGGATGTCTGTGAATGGGCACCGTTGTATGGTAGCAGAACCAAAAGAGAAGATAAATCTGACAGATTTGCGGAAGCAGCAGCGTGTGTTGGAGAGAATCATCGGGGAGCCATGTGTATTCTATTTTAAAGAATTGCAGTCGTATCCACGAGATAAGATGCTAGAGGAAGGAATTTCCTTTATATGGGAAGGTCACCAGATATATATGCCTTTTCTTGGAATATTGTTGAAGCAGAATGAGACGCGGATGCTAAAATATTGTACACAGATTTCGTTTCTTACACAAAAGTTATTATTACTAGCGCTTTACGAGGAATGGCGAGCGGTTACTGTTACGATGGCAGCAGAGCGACTGGAAGTTACAAAGATGTCTATAACGCGGTGCTATGATGAGATTGAAAGCTTAGAACTCCCTGTCTTGACGAAGCGTGGAAGAACGAGGTTGCTGTCTGTGGATATGGGGAAAAAGGAGATGTGGAACATAATTCAGCCCTATATGCGAAGTCCCTTACTCCAAGAGTTCTATCTGGAGAAAGAGATTCCGAAAGGCTTACTTCGTAGCGGAGACTCCGCGTTATGTGCGTATTCTATGTTAGAGGATGTTCGTTATCCCACATATGCCATTGCAAAGAAACAGGTGGCAGAACTGCGCGCAAAATATAAGGTGTTATTAGGAAGGGAAGAGGAGCCGACCTGTGTTATTCAAGAATTAGGATATATGATTGATTATAAAGGCAAGGGTTTGATTGATCCGTTGACAGTGTGTCTGCTACTCGAAAAGGAAAAAGGAGACCCCCGTGTTGAGCAGGCGATGGAAGAAATGTTGAGGGAATATGTATGGTAAGAGGGTTGGAGTTATTTCGAAAATACTTTGCAGATTATACGGAACAGTATGTTTTGATTGGTGGCGCAGCGTGCGATATTTGTTTCAACGCCAATGAATCTGCATTCAGAGCTACCAAAGATTTTGATATGGTTTTGATTGTAGAGGCACAGACAAAAGAGTTTGGACAGAAGTTTTGGGAGTTCATACATGATGGCAAATATTCCAATCGTGCCAAAAGCAATGGGAGACCACAGTTTTACCGATTTGATAAGCCCCAAGAGCCAGATTATCCGGTTATGATTGAGTTGTTTGCACGTACAAATCAGATATTGGATAGCGATGAGATTTTAACACCTGTGCATATGGATGATACGGTTTCCAGTCTTTCGGCGATATTGCTTGATGCAGCATATTATGAAACTTTGCTGGCGGGACGCACTGTAATCGAAGGGGTTTCCGTATTAAGGCCAGAGTGGTTGGTTCCGTTTAAAGCAAAAGCGTGGTTGGATTTACAAAAGAGGATAGAGGCAGGGGAAAAGATAGATTCAAGGAATCTGAAAAAGCATAAAAATGATATACTGCGAATTGTTGCAGAATTTGTGTTGGAGTCCTGTGAATTATCAGAGACAGTAAAGGCAGATATGCAGGAGTTTTGCAAAAAATTAGATGTACAGGATGCGGAGTTGAAAAGTTTAAAGATGTCAGGGATTCATGAAGCAGACATTAAAAAGCGTCTTGCAGATACATATGGATTATAGGAAAAAGCGAGGTGCGTTACAGCACCTCGTATTTTATTTCCTTCTGTGCAAAGAACTTTTGTACCATTGCATCCCAAGCTTGGTCAAGGGACTTATCCATCGTAAAGGTGTGCATCGCCGTTCCGGTCACGCACTGGAGCTTCTGCCCGTCAAATTTTAGGTTGAGGTAGAGCCCGCGCACATCCTGCGGCTTAAAGTCTAAGCCTTGTCCTACAAGCAGCTTTTCAATATTTGCAGCAGACAATCCCAACACAAACTTGAAGCTGAGTGGTGTGCGCTTTCCTTTGATGAGTGAGAAGCAAAACTCACGCACCTCTTTCCAGAGTGCAAACTCGCGGTCAGGCACTTCGCTCTCGTCAAAAAAATCTTTCTTTAGATAGCCGTCCATCGTAAAGGTGTTGAAGCTTACAATCTCACCTTCGATAAAGTAGAAGGGGTCAAAGGTTTCCGACATCAACAGCTTTGCCATACATTCTTTGATTTCCGGTAATGCAAGTGCAATCATACCTGTACCTCCTTTTTGCTTCGATGCAAGAAATACCATGCGATAAGCAGGGTGACAGACTCAGCCAGAGGTGTTGCAAGCCAGATGCCAAAAAGCCCCAAGCTTGGCGCTAAAATTAACACGAATAGGACACCCAGAACGCAGCCGCGAAGCAGACATAAAATCAAGGAAAACAGAGGCTTGGTTGTCGCCTGAAAATATCCGACGATAAACATATTTACACCCATTGCGAGGAAGGCGAGAAAGTAGGTGCGGATAGCAAGCGGTGACAGTGCAAGCACTTCTGCAGTCGGTTTGATAAAGATATAGGTAAACATATTCGGAACGATAAGGCCAAGCAAAGTCGGAACTGCACAGATAAGAAAGGCAGTCCTCGTTCCAAGTCTGCGCACTTTGGCAATTCGCTCGACAAGCCCGGCACCATGATTCGTTGAGATAATCGGCTGCGCTGCTTGGTTGATACCGTTTGCGAGGCAGCTTACAATAATGACGGTATTGCTGATGACACCATAGATGGTAACGCCGTCGTTCCCTGCGTACTTTAATAGCTGAAGATTAAAAACAAAAATCGTAATTCCCGATGTGATTTCTACCAGAAAGCTGGTAAATCCATTTGCAAAAACTTTCCCGGCATGTGAAAGCGAAAGACCCTTGAAACAAAGACGCAATCCACAGGATTTTGAGAAAAAATGTGTGAGCAAGATACACACGGTGCAGAGTGAACCAATGACACTGGCAATGGAAGCACCTGCCATACCAAGATCTAGTGGAAATACAAATACAATGTCCAGAATAATGTTGAGTACACCACCGGTGATGACAGCTGCCATCGAAAGTCTTGGTGCGCCGTCATTCCGTACGAAGGCCTGTAAAAAGGAAGAAAAAGCAAACGCGCTCAAGCCCCAGATGACATATGGCGCATAATCTAAGATGTAAGGCATCGTCACTTCGGTGGCACCCAAAAAGTCTGCAAGTGGGTCAATAAATAGCGAGAGAAATATGGTAGAAAGCAGGCTGATAATTGCAGTCAAAAGCAGAGCAATTGTAAAATAGCGGTCACCGAGTTGCTTATCACCACGTCCTCTGGCGATGGACATCAAAACAGAGCCTCCCACGCCGAATAGCAGGCCGATTCCGAAGAATAGACTGAAGATGGGCAGCACAATATTCAAAGCAGCCATCGCATCCGGGCCAATTCCCTGTCCGATGACGATGGTGTCTGCAAGTACATAAATTGAAGTTACCATCGTGGCAAAGATGGATGGCAACAGATAATGAAAAAACAATTTGGATACGGATCCTGTTGTCATTTGCTTGGAACTCATAAAGCACTCCTTTTTGTGTCAAATAGCTGCCTTGTGCAGCCACATCCTATTGTAGCAGATGTGTGAAAAAAAGTACATTGATTTCCTGCCAAAAAATTGACTTTTCTCTGCAGAATGGGTATCATAAAAAGGAGTGAAAAAGGAGCGGATATGGAGACACGTTTGAACAAGTATTTAAGTGAGGCAGGCGTCTGTTCGCGCAGGGAAGCAGACAAGCTTATTGTGAGCGGCAGAGTGACAGTTGACGGAAAAGTTGCCACTACCGGGATGAAAGTTACGGAGGAGAATCTGGTCTGTGTGGGTAAGAAGCCGGTGAAGCCGAAGAATGAGATGGTGCTCTTGGCGGTGAATAAGCCGGTTGGGATTGTCTGTACAGAGGAGAAGCGCGAGAAGCACAATATCATTGATTTTTTAAAGTATCCGACGCGCATTACCTACATTGGCCGTTTGGACAAGGATTCCGAAGGTCTGCTTTTGATGACGAACAATGGAGATATCATCAATAAGATGATGCGTGCAGGGAATGCACACGAGAAAGAATATAAGGTGACGGTGAACAAGCCGATTACGGAGGAGTTTTTGCAGAAGATGGCGGCGGGTGTTCCGATTTTAGATACGGTGACTCGCAGGTGCAGGGTAGAACAGATTGGGAAATATAAATTTCGGATTATATTGACGCAGGGTCTGAATCGGCAAATTCGTCGTATGTGCGAGGCGCTTGGCTACAAGGTAGAGCGACTGGAGCGGGTGCGTGTGATGAATATTTTATTGGGCGATTTGAAGCCGGGCGAGTACCGCAAGGTGACAGAGGAGGAGACGAAAGAGTTGTTTGAGCTTATCAAGGATTCCTCCAATGAGAGCGTGCGGTACACAGAATAGAGAGGGAAGCTTATGGATGAGAAAAAACAGCGTATGCAAGAGCTGGTAGAGTTGCTGAATCAGGCGAGTCGCGCCTACTACCAAGAGGCGACCGAGATTATGAGCAATTTTGAATATGACAAACTCTATGATGAGTTGCTTGCTTTGGAGGCAGAGCTTGGGATTACCCTATCGAGCAGTCCGACGGTAAATGTCGGCTATGAGGTGCTGAGTGAGCTTCCGAAGGAACGCCACGAAAAGCCGATGCTTTCACTGGATAAGACGAAAGAGATTTCCCGCTTGAAGGAGTTTTTGGGTGGGCAGAAAGCGTTGATATCTTGGAAGCTGGATGGACTTACCATTGTTCTGACTTATCGGAATGGGGAGTTATATAAGGCAGTTACCAGAGGGAACGGCGAGGTCGGCGAAGTCATTACGAACAATGCCAAGACCTTCAAGAACCTGCCGCTTCGCATTGCCTATCAGGGCGAGTTGATTCTGCGCGGAGAGGCGATTATTACTTACAGTGATTTTGAGAAGATTAACGCAGAGATTGAAGATGTCGATGCAAAATACAAGAATCCGCGCAATCTTTGCAGCGGTTCTGTGCGTCAGTTGAGTAATGAGATTACAGCAAAGCGGAATGTACAGTTTTTCGCATTTTCGTTGGTGCAGGCAGAGGATGTAGACTTTCAGAACTCGAGAATCTACCAGATGCAGTGGCTGCGCGAGCAGGGCTTTGCAGTTGTGGAAGGCTATGAGGTGACTGCGGACACGATTGAGGAGAAGGTCGCTTACTTCGCGGAGAAGATTTCGCAGAACGATTTTCCTTCGGATGGTTTGGTATTGGTGTATGATGACATTGCGTACGGACAATCTTTGGGTATGACCTCGAAGTTTCCGAGAGATTCCTTTGCATTTAAGTGGGCAGATGAGCTTGCGAAGACGAGGCTTTTGGAGATTGAGTGGAGCGCATCGCGTACGGGGCTTTTGAATCCGGTTGCGATTTTCGAGCCGGTGGAGCTTGAGGGAACGACTGTGAGCCGAGCCAGTGTGCATAATATTAGTATTATGGAAGAATTAGAACTCGGCATTGGGGACACGATAGAGGTATACAAGGCGAATATGATTATTCCGCAGATTGCGCAGAATGAGACGCGCAGCGGCGTAAAGAATATTCCACAGGAGTGTCCGGTTTGTCATGGAAAGACAGAGATTCGGCAGGTGAACGATACCAAAGCGCTGTACTGTACGAATGCAGATTGTGGCGCAAAGCATTTGAAAGCATTTTCTCTTTTTGTCAGCAGAAATGCTTTGAATGTAGATGGACTTTCGGAGATGACCTTAGAAAAGTTCATTGCAAAAGGTTTTATCAATTCGTATACTGACATCTTCCATTTGGACAGGTATGCAGAGGAGATTCAGTCGATGGAGGGCTTTGGCGAGAAGTCCTATCTGAATCTGCAAAAGAGCATTGAGGCGGCGCGGACGACAACCTTGCCAAAGTTGATTTACGGATTGGGAATTGCCAATATCGGTCTGGCAAATGCGAAGGTGATTTGCAAGGAGTTTCACTATGATATCGAAAAGCTGATGCATTTGACCGAAGAAGAGCTGAATGCGATTGCGGGAATCGGCCCGGTGATTGCAAAGGCGTATGTAGAATATTTTGCAGATGAGAAGCGCACAGCGGAAGTAAGGAGCCTGCTTGCGGAGCTTGCTATTCCGGAAGAGCTGGTGAATACAGAGGCACAGACTTTAGAAGGAAAGACCTTTGTCATCACCGGCAGCGTGGTGCATTTTGCAAACCGTGACGAGGTAAAGGCCTTGATTGAGAGCAGAGGCGGCAAAGTGACCGGCAGTGTCACGGCAAAGACGCATTATCTGATTAACAACGATGTCAATTCGACATCATCAAAGAATAAAAAGGCAAAGGAGCTGGGAATACCGATTATTACGGAAGACGAGTTCCTTGCACTGCTAGGCAACGAGTAGGAGGAAGCACAGATGGAGAACAAGCAATATGACGTAATCATTATCGGAGGAGGACCGGGTGGCTATACGGCGGCACTCTATGCGGCAAGAGCCAATCTCTCAGTCTTAGTTTTGGAAAAGTTTTCGCCGGGCGGACAGATGGCAACGACAGATATGGTAGAGAATTATCCCGGATTTGTAGAGGGAATCAATGGCTTTGAACTTGGTATGCAGATGAAGCAGGGAGCAGAGCGTTTCGGTGTGAAGACGAAGCTTGCTGAGGTGCGAAGCGCAGATTTAGAGGCGAATCCAAAGGTAGTGAACACAGCAAAAGAAAGCTTTGAGGCAAAGACAGTCATCTTGGCAACGGGAGCATTCCCGCGTGAGCTTGGACTTCCGAATGAGAGCAGCCTGCGGGGACGTGGTGTATCGTATTGCGCAACCTGCGATGGTATGTTTTACAAGGGAAAGACTGTTGTTATCGTCGGTGGCGGCAATACGGCAGTTGCAGATGCGATTTTCCTTGCAAAGATTTGCAAGAAGGTGTATTTGGTGCACAGACGCGACGAGCTCCGCGCATCCAAGACCTATATGGCTGCGCTAGAGAAGACGGAGAATATTGAGTTCGTTTGGAGCAGCGAAGTGGTGGAGATTCAGGCAGAACAGTTTGTGACGGGCGTAAAAGTGCGCAGTAAAAAAGATGGCGCGGAGAGAGACATCGCCTGTGACGGTGTCTTTGTGGCAGTTGGAAATATTCCGAATACCGACCTGATAAAAGGACAGATTACACTCGATGAGGCGGGCTATGTACTCTCGGATGAGACGACGAAGACGAATATAGAAGGCGTGTTTGCAGTGGGAGATATGCGAGCGAAGCCGTTACGCCAGATTGTGACTGCTGTGGCAGACGGAGCGGTGGCGGCGAAGTATGCCGAAGAATTTATAGATGCAGAGGCTTTATAAAAACTTTACTTGTTGTATATGGGCAGTTTCGTTATAATACAATCTGTATATACGACAAAAAAGGGGAAGAAATATGTCAGAAGATTTAAAAGATAAAAATGAAGAAATAAAGGACGATGCGGGCTATGAAAAGTATTGTTTTATGTGCCATCGTCCGGAGAGTGTAGCCGGAAAGCTGATTGAGATGCCAAACGATTTGTATGTTTGTCAGGATTGTATGCAAAAGAGTATGAATATGATGAACAATGCATCTTTTGATCTCAGCAAGCTGATGAATATTCCGGGTATTCAGCTTGTGAATATGGCGGATTTGGATTCAATGATGCCAAAGCGTCAGCGTGTAAAGCGCAAAAAAGAAGAGGAAAAGACAGAGCCGGCGTTGAATATCAAAGATATTCCGGCACCGCATAAGATTAAGGCTCAGCTTGACGATTATGTAATCGGGCAGGAACACGCCAAGAAGGCGATGGCAGTTGCTGTTTACAATCATTACAAGCGTGTGGCGACAGACACGATGGACGATATTGAGATTGAGAAGTCGAATATGCTGATGATTGGGCCAACCGGAAGCGGAAAGACCTATCTGGTAAAGACGCTTGCAAGACTGTTGGATGTGCCGCTTGCAATTGCCGATGCGACTTCGCTTACGGAGGCCGGTTACATAGGAGATGATATTGAGAGTGTGCTTTCCAAGCTGCTTGCGGCAGCAGGGAATGATGTGGAGAAAGCGGAGCGCGGCATCGTATTTATCGACGAGATTGATAAGCTGGCGAAGAAGCGCAATGCCAGCCAGCGTGATGTCAGTGGTGAATCGGTGCAGCAGGGACTTTTAAAGCTTTTGGAAGGAAGTGAGGTTGAAGTTCCGGTAGGTGCGAACAGCAAGAATGCGATGGTGCCACTGGAGACGATAAATACCAAGAACATTCTTTTCATCTGCGGCGGTGCATTTCCGGACTTGGAAGAAATCATCAAAGAGCGCTTGAATAAGCATTCATCGATGGGATTTATCGCGGACTTGAAGGATAAGTATGACCACGAGAAGGATTTGCTTTCTAAAGTTGCGGTAGAGGATTTGCGTAAGTTTGGTATGATTCCTGAGTTTATCGGGCGTCTGCCGGTGATTTTTACCCTACAGGGGCTGGACGAGGATATGCTCGTGGAGATTTTGCGTGAACCCAAGAATGCGATTGTCAAGCAGTACCAAAAGCTTCTTGCTTTAGATGAAGTGAAGCTGGAGTTTGAAGAGGAGGCTTTGCGTGCGATTGCGGCGAAGGCGATGAAGAAGGATACCGGTGCAAGAGCCCTGCGCTCGATTATTGAGGAGTTTATGCTGGATATTATGTATGAGATTCCAAAAGATGACAGCATCGGGCAGGTGACGATTACCAGAGACTATATCGAGGGTACCGGCGGGCCGCTGATTACGATGCGCGGACAGGAGCGGATTACAGGCTAGATTATCGAAAGGTCAACAAATTAGCAGAATGAAAATGCAACCGACAAAACAGCATATGGTAAGACGAAAAGCAGCTAATCCCAATGGGTTTAGCTGCTTTTTCCGTATTCATCATTAAATGCATTTATGTTAAAAAGGTTGTTCTCGGATGGTCTGTGTGTGGGGGGGTAGAACGCTCGTAAAATTCTTTCTTCATCTTACGATACTGTAAAGGTGTTGTGTCTGTCATTTCCTTAAAATGCTTTTCAAAGTTTGTAATATTGCCAAACCCAGTGCGTGAAGCAATCTCGGTGATGCTAAGGTCTGTTGAGTTGAGCAAGGTTGTCGCTTTTCGAACTCGGCACAAGGTCAGATATTCCTTCACAGTTACCCCTGTCACAGATTTAAAAATTCGCGTGAGATAAGAGCGGCTGATGGAAAAACGGTCCGCGATATCATTTAACGAGCATTCTTCGGACGAATGACGCTGGATGTAAAGAATAATATCATGCACCATATCGTATACGCCGATATGCACTCCGCGATCCGGTGTATGTGTATTAGAAAAAAATGTGTCTTGCTTTTTCTGGGCGCGCATAAACAGCGCAATGAGCTCCATGATAATAATGCGGCTCATTGTGTGATTTTTTTGAGTTTCCCGATTCATTTCTATCTTTAATTGTTCAAATGTGGCGAGCACAGTCTGCCAGTCTTCCGGAGAAAACTCCACCACATCATAAGGTTTGGCAGTTAGTGCATTGTTGCCCGCGAGCTTCATAAACAAATCAGTGGTTGCACTATCCAAAGAAATTACAAGTGCTTCCACTGGTAAAAGGAGAGCTCGTTAGTCAGGGATGCTTTACATATCCGACGGACGCATATATGCGAAGGCACGCCGGAGACCGGATGCAGAATGCAGCCCTTTCCTTCTACAGACATTCCGAGATGGGAGAGGAAATGCCTGAGTACATCACTTTCACGAGAAAGACCGGCGAAGGTATTTATTTCATATTAGACCTAAAAGAAGAGACCGCCGGATATCTGGAGTTCGATATCGAGGTGCCGGAGGATTGCCTCTTAGAAGTCGGCTGGGGAGAACATCTTGTTGATGGAAGGTGCAGGACGGCTGTTGGCAAACGGAATGAGAAGGGTGCCACAGTGAGAAACTTTTCCGTAACAGCGAGACTGCAAAAGGGACGAAACCACTACCGCAATCCATTCAGGCGGTTGGGAGGAAGATATCTGCAATTGTTCCTACAGACTTCGGAAGTGAAGGTATATGCGGCCGGTATATGCCCGACAGTTTATCCGGTGAAGGAAAAGGAATACAAGACAGGTGACCTGCTTCGAGATGAGATTTACGAGACGAGCAGGCGGACACTGCTTCACTGTATGCACGAGCATTATGAGGATTGTCCTTGGAGAGAGCAGTCCTTTTACACGTCGGATTCGCGTAACCAGATGCTTTGCGGATATTACGCATTTGAGGAGTATGACCTGCCGAAGGCAAGCCTGAGACTCATCGCGCAGTCCGTATGTATGGATGATATGTTACCGATTTGCTATCCGACTGATTTTCAGTTGGCGATTCCATCCTTCTCACCGGTTTATATCGTAATGCTGGCAGAGTATTACCGATATGCAAAAGATAAGGAAACGATTGAGGAGTGCTTCGGTGTAGCAAAACAAATTGCTGATGCATTTATCAGACGGATTGATGAGACGGGGTTGATGCCAAATCACGAGAATGAAAGTATCTTCTGGAACTTCTATGAATGGCAGCCGTATATGGACGGACACAGCTATCACGGAATCGGTAACTACGATATGGCACTCAATGCACAGTT
>JAXJPN010000060.1:0-4024 GCA_036311625.1 Faecalimonas sp. | reverse complement strand
TCTGCCACAAAATCTGCAATCGTCACATCCGTCTCATGGCCTACCGCAGAAATAATCGGTGTCCGGCAGTTGAAAATCGCCCGTGCGACCACCTCTTCATTAAACGCCCATAAGTCCTCAATCGAACCGCCACCGCGCCCTACAATCATCACATCGACACCGGCACGGTCCAACACTTCAATCCCTTTTACAATACTCGCAGCTGCGCCCTCACCCTGCACCAATGCAGGGTACAAGATAAGCTGCACATAAGGATTCCTTCTTGCAGAAATATTCATAATATCACGAATCGCCGCCCCAGTCGCCGCCGTCACGATTCCGATTCGCTTCGCATAACGCGGGATGGGCTGCTTGTACTCCTGTGCAAACATCCCCATCTCGCTCAGTTCTCTCTTCAATGCCTCAAACTTCTCATAAAGAAGCCCTGCCCCATCCAAAATAATCTCTTTCGCATAGAGCTGATACTTTCCGTCCCTTTCATAGGTCGTCACCGCACCAAGTACAACCACCTGCTGTCCGTCCTGCATACGAAACTGCAAACCTGCACGCTGTCCCGAAAACAAGATACAGGCAATCGAGCCCGACTCGTCCTTGAGCGAAAAATATATATGTCCGGAGCTGTGATACTTGCAGTTCGACACCTCGCCCTTAACATAGATTCGATTCAACATAAAATCCTGCTGAAACATATTCTTGATATAGGCATTCACCTGTTTGACGGAATATACATTACGCATACACTCATCCCCTAATTCGCAAGCTTTGCCAGTACCCCATTCACAAATGCCGGACCGGAATCGCTGCTATATTTTTTCGCGAGCTCCACCGCCTCATTGATGGCCACTCCCGTCGGGATATCCGCATCCCACTTTATCTCGTATGTCGCCAAACGCAGAATGGTCAAATCCACACGATTCATACGGCTTGTCTTCCATCCGGTAGAGAGTGCATTCAAAAGCTCATCAATCTCCGGCAGCTTCTCCACAATGGCTCTGTATTTCGTCAAGATATATTCCTGCTCCTCTGTCGAGGCTTCTTTTAAAGGCTCCTCCTTATCTGAACTTGGCACAGCAAAATAAAGTTGCTCCTGTTCAGACATCTCCTTCTCATCGTGAAATCCCACGCGGAATAAAATCTTAAAAATGTGTTCTCTCAGTTCTGTTCTGCTCATTTTGATACCTCTTTGTTCGTATGCGCATTCTTACGCATTATTGTTTATTATACTACAATGCAATCTCTCTTGCAAACCTTTTAGCACACAAAAAAGGAGCAGGCTCTGTGCCCACTCCTTGCCTTCACTTCTCTTTATTCCTCCACTGCAACACCGGCTACGCGGATATTCACATCGGAAACGGTAAGCCCTGTCATATTCTCGACAGCAACCTTTACCTTGTCCTGCACCTTTTCAGAAACTTCCATCACATTATAGCCGTACTTGATGTTCAAAGACACGACAACCTTTGCAACATTCTCCAACACATCTACCTTCACGCCTTTGGATGTTGCCTTCTTTCCAAGCTTTCCAATCAAGTCTTTGGTAATATCGCCTGCCATCGATGCAACTCCGTCTACCTCTATCGCTGCCAAACCTGCAATCACTGCAATCACTTCATCCGAAATGATAATCTCGCCGCGCTCATCATTCAATTCAATCGTATAGTTTTCTTTCTTTTCCATATCCCAAAACCTCCTAGCTTGGTTTACTCCTGCTTTTTATTATAGCAAATTTATATCCATTTGCAAATAGAAACTTTCCCAAGTTCTAGGAACGCCCAAATTCGGATAAAATCAAGCCTTCATTTCTCTCCTCTGTCATACGCACACTCCAGCTATTTACAAACAAAAGCAAAGGTCTATCCTTCAAATCCTTAATCTTCTTCATATCCGAAGTGCCGACCAATTTGTCGAGGTCAATGTCCGTATTCTCAATCCAGCGAATGTGCTCATACGGCAGAGTATCCATGCGAATCTCCACATTGTATTCACTCTCCAAGCGATACTTCAGCACGTCAAACTGCAACACGCCGACCACACCGACGATAATCTCTTCCATACCGGTATTATACTCTTGGAAAATCTGAATCGCACCCTCCTGCGCAATCTGGCTGATTCCCTTGATAAACTGCTTACGTTTCATTGTATCTACCTGGCGCACTCTTGCAAAATGCTCCGGTGCAAAGGTCGGAATGCCTTCATATGAGAACTTCTCCGCCGCTGTAGTTAAGGTGTCGCCAATCGAAAAAATACCCGGATCAAAGACACCGATAATGTCTCCGCCGTAAGCCTTCTCAATCATCTTTCGCTCACTCGCCATCATCTGCTGCGGCTGCGATAGACGCACTTTCTTTCCGCCCTGCATATGGAACACGTCCATACCCGCCTCAAACTCACCGGAACAAATACGCATAAACGCGATACGGTCACGGTGTGCCTTATTCATATTTGCCTGAATCTTAAACACGAATGCAGAAAAATCCTTCTCCTTCATCGGGTCAATCTCACCCCTGTCCGACATTCTCGGAAGCGGCGAACTTGTCATCTGTAAGAAATGCTGCAAAAAGGTCTCCACACCAAAGTTCGTCAAAGCCGAACCAAAAAATACCGGCGAAAGCTCTCCCTTGCTCACAAGCTCCATATCAAACTCGGCGCTCGCACCGTCCAGAAGTTCAATCTCATCCCGCAACTGTGCAAGCTGTGTCTCACTAATGAGTGTGTCCACCTTCGGGTCATCTAATGCAATCTTCTGCACCTCACCCATTGCGGTTCCTTTGTGTGTATCAAAGAACAATTCAATCTCCGCCTTTTTTCTATCAAAGACACCTCGAAATTCCTTTCCACAGCCAATTGGCCAATTCATCGGACAGGTCGCAATTCCAAGTTCCTTTTCGATATCATCCAAAAGCTCAAAGGTGTCCATCGCTTCACGATCCATCTTATTAACAAACGTAAAGATTGGAATATGACGCATTACACAAACTTTAAACAGCTTTCTCGTCTGCGCCTCTACACCCTTTGAACCATCGATTACCATCACCGCCGAATCCGCCGCCATCAGCGTCCGGTATGTATCCTCCGAGAAATCCTGATGTCCCGGTGTGTCCAGAATATTGATGCAATAGCCACCGTAATTAAACTGCATAACCGATGAGGTTACGGAGATTCCTCTCTCCTTCTCAATCTCCATCCAGTCTGAAACCGCATGCTTTGCCGTCGCCTTTCCCTTCACGGAACCCGCCTGATTGATTGCTCCACCATAGAGAAGGAACTTCTCTGTCAAGGTTGTCTTTCCCGCGTCGGGATGTGAGATAATCGCAAATGTTCTTCGTTTCTTAATTTCCTCTGTAATCGTTGACATCTTCTTTTGCTACTCCTACTTTTCCATTTCTTGCATACTTATTCAGTCTAGCATACTTAGTATCGCTCTGCAAACAAAATTTATTCGTGCATCGGTGTAATTACAATGTTTTCCGGCGCAATCTCAGTCTTTCTGGCAATCACATCCTCAATCTGTGCGCGATTCGCATCTGTAAGCTCTGTTGCATTCACGACGACATCCGCTGAATCTGCTGTCAGATTTACAACCACCTCTGAAAAACCTTTGGAAAGGAGCAAGGTTTCAATCGTCGCCTCCTGCTCTGCAATCTCCGTCATTGCAATCATCTGTGTCACCGCGTCCTGCTTCTGTTCATCTGAAAGATTCTGGTTGTCGATGATGCTCTGCAACATTTCTTTATTCTTTGCCCGCACCTGCTCTCTCGTCACCTTTGCCTCTGCCACAATCCCACTTGCCTCTGCGCCGGTCAGCACTGCCTCACCGGGTGTCTCCGTAATATCCGCCTCACCACTCTCCATACTGATATCTAAAAGCTCTTGGTTTGCGACCTCACTTCCTTCCTCTGATAAATCATCACCAAAGAGCCGTCCCGAATAATTCAGATATCCGGCAACTGCAATCATAACTGCAAGTGATGTGATAATGATCTGGTTTTTCTTAAATAAACGTTTCAAACTTTTTCCCTCCTAC
>JAXJPN010000059.1:0-6155 GCA_036311625.1 Faecalimonas sp. | reverse complement strand
ACCCAATAGGGGCATCAAGCCTTGAAATCCACCAAAATATAGTCCGGTAATCAAAAGATGTTTCGGCTTTACTTTTTCTACGGAAAGCCCCTTGCACACAGACACCGCAAAAGCGTCCATCGAAAGACTGACCGCAATCAACAAAATCTCCCAAAATTGCATAATTTTCACCTCGTTTTCTCATTATACTGAATTCGACAGTGAAAATCAATCCAATCTTATTTTTCTATGAAGGCATCCAGCCTCTCGTATAGCTTCTTTTCGCCAATCAAACCACTCATGCGTCCCACTTCCTTCTTTCCCTGATAAAGGATAAAGGTAGGCACCACTTTCGCGGCATATGCTTCCATCGCATCTGGCTTCTCATCGATGTCAATTCGTTCTATTTCCAGCCATTCGCCGTAATCTATCTCCAGCTCATCTATAATGGGCATCATCATATTGCATTTCGGACACCAGTGTGCAAACAATACAAGCATCCTCATCATAACGCACCTCCTTATCGCACTATGTACGCTAAGGCTTGCACCTGCAGTTCAAAATCCTTCGCACTTCTCGGAAGGCACTACTGATTCTTCTCATATTACATCCACACCAATTGCAATAACAAAACGATTTTCGACAAAATTTCATAAGCAGACTCACAGGCTTTTCTTTATCATATGCAAGCTACTTTTGTCCTGCCACCAATTTGCAGATGGGATTTCCCATCGCAGAGAATTTCTCCTCATACTCTGTCATAATGTTCCCAGCATTCAATTCTGCATCATGATGCAAATCAAAGGTATGCGCAAGAAGCTTCCATCCCGCCTCCTCAACCTGCTCCAAAGAAAACGCAAACAAGTCTTGATTGTCCGTCTTAAATTCCACCACACCTTCCTTTGCAAGCACTTTCTCATACTGTGCAAAAAACCTTGTCGATGTCAGACGGCGATTCGCATGTCGCGCCTTCGGCCAAGGGTCTGAAAAATTCAAATAAATCTTTTCAACCTCATCCTCCGCAAAAACATCCGATAAAACACCTGCATCCATACAAATAAAACGAATATTGGTAAGCTCGCAAAATTCCTCACTATCTACTTTTTCTAACGCACGCAACAGTACGCTGGAATAGCGCTCAATTCCCACATAATTTACCTGCGGGTTCTGCTTTGCAAGATTTAACAAAAACTGCCCTTTTCCCATCCCAATCTCGATGTGAAGTGGCTGTGCTTTGTCAAACACCTTTTTCCAGCTTCCCTTTTGTTCTGTCGCATTTTTCACAGCAAGCGGGTGCCGCAAGATTACATCATCGGCACCCGGTACATTTCTCAATCTCATACAATCGTATCCTTCTGTTAAAACTCAAATACAGCCACTCCGTACGGAGGCAAAGAATAAGCAAATGAGAACGGCCTTCCGTCGCACTCCTGCTTCTCAGCCTTATAGACAAGCGGTCTGGCTGCGCCCGTTCCACCATACTGTGCCTCGTCGCTATTGACAATCAGCTTGTACTGCTTCAAGCGCGGCACACCCACACGATAATCCTCTCGTGCCATCGGTGTAAAGTTACATACGAAGAGGAGATTCTTCTTGCCATCTGCGGAATGTCGCATAAAGCTATAAATACTTCTGTCTCTGTCATCAGCATTGATCCATTCAAAGCCACATGGCTCACAGTCACATTCGTACAAAGCCTTATTCTTCTTATACAGATTCAACAAGGTCTTTGTAAAGTTCTGCAACTGCCTATGCGGCTCCTCAGCAAGCAGATACCAGTCAAGCTCACGTGCTTCACTCCATTCTTGAAGCTGTGCAAAGTCCTGGCCCATAAACAAAAGCTTCTTACCCGAATGTCCAATCATAAATGCATAGGCCGCCTTCAAATTCGCGAACTTATCAAAGCCCAGTCCCGGCATCTTATTCAGCATCGAGCACTTCAAATGAACCACCTCGTCATGTGAAAGCACGAGTATATAGTTCTCACTGTACGCATAACTCATCGCAAAAGTCATATTGTAATGCGCACCTTTTCTAAAATACGGGTCTAACTTCATATATTCAGTAAAGTCATGCATCCAGCCCATATTCCACTTCAAGCTGAATCCAAGTCCATCGTCCTCCGGTCTGCCCGTCACCTTCGGCCAAGCCGTCGATTCCTCCGCAATCATCATCACACCCGGATGTCTGCCTAAAATTACCGAATTCATATGCTTAAAGAATTCAATCGCTTCCAGATTCTGGTTGCCGCCATACTGGTTCGCAACCCACTGTCCGTCTTCTTTTCCATAATCCAAATACAACATAGACGCAACCGCATCCACACGCAAACCATCCACATGGAAATGCTCAACCCAAAACAGCGCGTTTGCAATCAAGAAATTTTTAACCTCTGCCTTGCCATAATCAAAAATCTTGGTACCCCAGTCTGGGTGTTCCCCCTTTTTCGGGTCTGCATACTCATATGTCGGTGTACCATCAAAATTCGCCAAACCATGTGCATCTCGCGGGAAGTGTGCAGGTACCCAGTCCAAAATCACACCAATCTTATTCTTATGGAAATAATCTACCATATATGCAAAATCTTCCGGCGTACCATAACGCGAAGTCGGTGCATAATAACCAGTCACTTGATAACCCCAAGAGCCGTCAAACGGATGCTCTGCAATCCCCATCAATTCAATATGCGTATATCCCATCTCCTTGATATACTTCGTCGCTTCATGTGCAAACTCGCGATAGCTATAGTAGGCTGCCGCATCCTCTCTTCCCGGATGCTTCATCCAGGAACCGATATGCGCTTCATAAATCGACACCGGATTCTGCTTATGATTCCAAGACTTTCTATTCTCCATCCACAGCTTGTCTGTCCATTTTAAATTGGAAATGTCTGTCACACGAGAAGCCGTACCAGGTCGCAGCTCCGCCTCATTCGCATACGGATCGGCTTTGTAAAGTCCTTCTCCCGCAGTTGTCTCAATATAATATTTGTATAAATCACCCTTCTTCGCACCTGCCACAAACGCAGTGTAAATGCCAAGCGGTTCCTCTCGCTGCATCTGATTTACACCGGCATCCCAGCCATTAAAATCACCGACAACCGATACCGCCCCTGCATTCGGAGCCCACACTGCAAAGTATACGCCTGCAACTCCATCCTTCTCTGCAAGGTGTGCACCTAATTTTTTATAAATCTCATAATGATTACCCTGTCCGAAATAATACTGGTCAAGCTCTCCTACTTCATAGGCTTCTTTTGTCATATTAGACATATCGTCTCCTCCAAAATCCTTATAATTGCTTGAAATCTTCCTCACGAAGCAAAATTCGATCCGCTTCGTCACGCGTCTTGCCAAGTAATGCTTGCATTACTTTCTTCACACTCTTCTTCTGCGAATTCTCAATTGCATCATCGACGATGCGCTTTACATCCGTAACCGTAATTGCGCGCTCATCTCGCTGAATCATATCAATGCGGGTATAAAGTGCCAAAATTCCCATCTCATCAATCTTGTAGCCATTCTCCTTCGCATAGGTCTGACCAAAGGTTACAAGCTCATCGTTGATAAATACCGGAACCTCCAAGCGCGAAGTAAACTTCTTTGCAAACTGTGGATAGGTTGCCATAAGCTTCTCCAACGGCTTTCTCTCATCTTCCAACACAACAAGCATCTCGCCCGTCTGACCTTCCATTACTTCACACATCGTCTCAATGGTATTCCCATTCAAACGTGAGGCACGCTCAATAATAATCGCACCATTTTGCAGCTTGCCAAGAATCGTTCTTACATCCTTCTTGTTCATCGAATCCGCTGCCACAATCGCTACTTTTCCACTCTTTGATTTCTTAGCCTTCTGAATCGCCTTTACCACATTCACGGCAAGCACAGTCTTTCCGGAACCTTTACGTCCGATAATCAGCAAGTTTCCAATACGAGAAGTTCCATATCTGGAATTACACTTCTTCTCACTCTGCAATACTTCCACAAGCTGTTCACTCATACCATGCACCGGGACAAAATATGAAAATAACTTCTTCTGGTCTTCCGTAAGTCCTGCCTTCAGACCAATCTCGCTTTGTGCTTCCAAATCATAACGACCCTGTACCACAAATCCGGTATCATACTCGCCGCTCTCTCGTCCCATATCAAATGTTTCCCTTTCATCTGCCGGTTCAATCTCTTCAATCGGCAATTCCACATTATTCTTCAGCGCTTTTGCGACTGCCGCCATCGAATCGGTATTGCCAAGCTTGATACCCGGCAAATCTTCATCCAACTGTGGAGACGGCTCAAATCCATGCGCTACAACAGTCGCCATCTCTTCTGCCTCCGAAAGCTCTTGCTCTGCTGTCGCAAATGGTACAGCCGGAATTACATCCATAGCAGCAAGCTGCTCTGCCACCTTTTGAATCAACGGCTTTTCTGCCTTCACCTTCTGCTCCGGCGAGGCTTCCTCTGCCGGCTCCTCCGATTCAAGCGGGAGCTGTACTTCTGCCACTGCATCAACAGCACCTTCCATCTTCTGCGCCTCTATATGCTCTGACTCTGTCTCCAACTCTTCCATCAATTGTCTGACATCTTCCGGCAGAATCTCCTCTTCCGGTTCCACCTCTGCCTCTGCTGCCTTTGCTTCTTCCTGCGCCTTCTCCGCCTCTACCTTCTCCAATTCCTCGCGAATCATCTGCGCATTCTCTTTCTGCTGCTCCTCCCAAGATTCCATAATCTCTTCAATGCTGCGTGTCGGCGCAGCCGGAATCTCTTCCTGCACAGGCTCTGAAATCGGCTCTTCTTGCATCACTTCTTCCTCTGCAACTTCGGCAACTTCTTCTACAACAGCAGTCTCCTCCGACTCTGTCGCAACCTCTGCCTCAGCTTCAGCTTCAACGCTTGGCTCCGTCACAGCTTCAACTTCAACAACCGGCTCTGCTATCGGAGCAACCGGTTCTTCTTTCACAAAACGTCTATTGTACTGCTCCTGCTGCAACGGTGTCAGTGGCTTGTACTGTAGCTTCAAATCCAACGCCTGCTGTACATACTTCCCATCCGAAAACCACAGGGCCAAATCATCACATTCTTCAATACATTCCGCTGTTCGTCCTGCCTCGCGATATAGCTTTGCAAGCTCAAATGCCCACTTCTCCACATACTCCGCTCGCTTCAAAGCTTCAAGCACTTCAATCTGCTCCTCAAGCGGTGCTTTCCGCGCTTTCAAAATCTTGTATCGAAATACAAAGCGATTCGGATCCTTCGGTGCCATTGCAACAAATTCTTCGTAGCAATCCATCGCCTCGTCAAACTCATCTAGCTTCAATGCCAACATACCCAAACGGTACACAATCTTGCGGCTATCCGGCGAACGATCATATGCCATAAATAAAATATCTCGACTCTTCTGATACTCCTTATGATGTTCATAAGCCTCACTTGCTGCGCAAAGAGTCGCTGTATTCTTTACCTTCTTCCAGTCTATCTGTTCTGCAAGCTGCACCGCCTCCTCATAGGACTTTCGGCTCAAGCACTCCAGCATCTGTTCTGTCTTTGCACGATAATCTTGTTTATCCACAGTTCTTCACCCCTATATTTTATCTATATTCTCCGTTTATAATCTATCTTTTTTTATTCTAACACACGGCTCGTCCAAAGTCAAAAAAATGTAACAAAAACGTAACAAAAAAGGCGACCACTTCTGTGACCGCCCCTTCTTCTTTTGTTATTCAATTTTATTATATTTCAAAATCTTTATTTGGAGCCTTTTAATTTTTGAATCGAAATCCATCGCCTTATCTTCTACTCTGGTAAAAGCTCTTCCAAACTTCATCTGATCCTAATGTTTCTTCACACATCTTTTCTCTGCTCTTACCTCGTGGTATCTACATCAATATGTCTGCAAATATATCATCGACTTTTTCATCCGGGTTCTTCTTCTCTCCAAATATCTTTTCTACATTCTCATATCTGTCCGGATACTATCTATGGTAAAGGCCTTCTTCGCGGATTTCTTCATTTGCCATACCACTGACATATTGAGTTGTAATTTCAAATGTGTCCATCGGATTCTTGCCTCCCTTTCGTAAATTTTTTAAAAACTTTTTTGTTAAGTTTTTTTGTAAATTCATAATAACACTCGAACCCTAATTTGTCAACACTATTTTTAAAATATTTTTAAATATTTTT
>JAXJPN010000058.1:0-9887 GCA_036311625.1 Faecalimonas sp. | reverse complement strand
AGGGACTCGGAGGGCAGCAATATGCGTGCCTTTACGGGTTCCTGTGCGACTTAGTTGCGATTCTGCAACAGCCCTTTTTCTCTTGTAATTCATTCTAGAGAATTGCAAGCAATATAAAGTTCAAAATAAACAATCCAGTGCAAACCCATAGAATCGGATGGATTTCCTTTGCTTTTTTCTTGCAAATCTTTACGAGGCAGTAGAAGATGAATCCGGCTGCGATACCATAAGAGATGCTATAGCAAAGTGCCATAAAGATGCTTGCAAAAAATGCCGGAAGTGCGTCGTCTACATTCGTCCATTCAATGTCTTTGAAAGAAGAAATCATCAAGACACCAACCATGACAAGTACGGGTGCTGTCGCTGCGGATGGAACAACGCTGACAACAGAGGCAAAGAATGCGGATAATGCAAAGCAGATTGCAACAACGACGGAAGTCAATCCTGTGCGTCCGCCCGCACCAATTCCTGCGGCACTTTCCACATAAGTCGTGGTGTTCGTGGTTCCAAACAAAGCTCCGATGGAAGTGGCAATAGAATCTGCAAATAAGGCCTTGTCCATACGAGTCTTAAATCCGCCTTGACTATCCATCGCCTTTTCGTCTTCCTCGCTAAAGATACCTGTACGACGACCTGTACCGATGAAGGTTCCGATTGTGTCGAAGGTATCACTGATGCTGAAGGAGAAGATGGTAATCAATACCAGTGGCAGCTTGGACATATCTGTAAATAAACTTACAATCCCTTCTTTCTGGAAAATGACAAGGAAGGTAGAAGGAAGATCCTTGCAGGCAGAAAGAAAGTTAACCGGTTCTTGGGCGATGGTTGTCTGTCCAAATGGAATACCGATGATGGTGGTCGCAATAATTGCAATGAACATCGCGCCCTTCACATTCAAAATCATAAGCACCGCTGTGATGATAAGACCGATAATAAACAACCATAAGGTAGAGTTGTTAAAGGTGGCAAGTGCCGGTGTGCCTGTGCTCAAATCGATAAAACCGACATTCAAAAGTCCGATGTAAGCCACAAACAAACCAATACCTCCACCAATCGCATTCTGTAGACCAAGCGGAATGGCTTTGATGATATATTTTCGAATCTTCGTAACCGTAATTAAGATATTGATCAATCCACAGATAAACACCATCGAAAGTGCTTGCTGCCAAGTGAATCCGAGTGCATCTGTACTGCATACGGTATACACAAAGAAGGCGGTAAGCCCCATACCCGGCGCCTGTGCATAAGGTACTTTTGCAACGAGCCCCATAATTAAGGTGCCGATAATCGCAGCAATGATGGTGGAAAGAAATACAGCGCCCCATTCCATACCTGTCTGCTGTAGCATCTGCGGGTTTACAAAAATAATGTAGGCCATCGCAAAGAAGGTGGTCAAGCCGGCTAGAATTTCGGTTCGAATCGTGGAACCGGATGCGGTGATGCCAAAAAATTTGTCTATGCCGCATACTTTTTTGCGTTTTTCATAGCGCAATCCTCCGTAGTCTTATTTTATTTTTGGGAAAATCTTGTTGTGAAAATTATAGCATAAGATAGAAAAAATGAAAACAAAAAAAGACAATCGCATGACGGTACGATTGTCTTTTGCTTCTTATCTTTATTAAGCCATTTCGTTTACAGCTTTTGTCAAACGAGAAACTTTTCTTGCGCATGTGTTCTTGTGGTACACACCCTTGCTTCCAGCCTTGCTGATCTCAGAGATCGCAGCCTTCAAAGCTTCTGTAGCAACTGCCTTATCACCGGCAACAACAGCAGCATCAACTTTCTTCATCGCTGTCTTAACAGCAGATTTGATGGATTTGTTGCGAGCAGCTTTTGTCTCGTTTACTAAAATTCTCTTCTTAGCAGATTTAATGTTAGCCAATGTAAACACCTCCAAATACGTGATCTGTTTTCAAACTCATCTGTCTGCTCGGCAGAGCCGGACACGGACGTTCCACCGATACATACCCATTCATTCTAATGGAAGAATTTGAAAATGTCAATACATATTTCGCTAAATTTTACGGAAACTAGGATTTAAAAGAAAAACAAAAGAAAGGGACAAGGTATGTTAGATAGCTACAACATTCATACGGATTTGGCGCTGGAGGATAAGGAGCGTTTTGAATCAGACAATGTGGAGATTTCAGGGGTCAGTGTAGAAGAGGTCTATAATGAAGAAAAGGAAATCCAGATTACCACAGTAAAGATTTTGACGGAGAACGGGGCGAAGATTATGAGAAAGCCTGTCGGCACCTACATTACGATGGAGACACCAAATCTGGCCTTGCCGGATGAGGAGTATCAGAGAGAAGTCGCTGAAGAGCTGGCTGCATACTTAAAAGAGGTCTTAGCGTTAGAAGAAAAGGATTATACCGTATTGGTCGTAGGGCTGGGAAATCGCGAGGTTACGCCCGACGCTTTGGGGCCGCGTGTAGTCGAGGAGCTGCATGTGACAAGGCATATTATTCGGGAGTATGGAAAGTATGCGATGGACGAGGAGCATTCGCATATGGTAAGTGCAATTGCGCCCGGAGTTATGGCGCAGACCGGTATGGAAACCTCTGAAATTGTAAAGGGTATTGTTTCGGAGATTAAGCCGGATTTTCTGATTGTCATCGATGCCCTTGCTGCGAGAAACACGAAAAGGCTAAATCGAACCATCCAGATTGCAGATACGGGTATCAATCCAGGTTCCGGTGTGGGAAATCACCGTATGGGAATCACAGAGGAGACGATGGGTGTGCCGGTCATTTCGATTGGTGTGCCAACGGTTGTGGATGCGGCAACCATTGTGCGCGATACGATGGAGAGCGTGGTCGAAACATTGGAGGGCACAGACCAGTTGATTGCACCGCATCTGTATGGTATGTTTGTGACCCCAAAGGATATTGATGAGACCATTTTGCGACTTGGAGGCTTAATTGCACAGGCATTAAACTTATTGTTTTGCATATAGTATAGCAGTAGGCTTTGTAAACGGGAGTGGAGAAGTGCAAAACAAAGTAAGGACAATCTTACTTGCGGTTTGTGTGCTGAGTATCGCAGGCTGTATATTGGGATTTGGCAGCGCACGGACAACGCAAGCATGGAAAATAGAGTTGCAGGAGCGGGTAGTAAATATGGCAGAGACGGTGTTTTTTCCGGGTCTGGCCTATGTAAATAAAGAGGAAAAGGAACAGCCAAAGCTGCTCGAGAGGCAGCTTGCTTTGTGCTGGCCCTTTTTTGCGTATGCAAAAGAACAGGAGGCAGTGGAAATTGCGGTCGAAGACGCGATGACCTATCGACTGATTTTGGAGCAGCAGGCAGCAGACGCGGAGCGTCCGAGTGAAGATTTGGCGGTGCAGTCGGGAGTAGCCGTGCAGACAGGTGCCGAGACGGTAAAACCAGATTTGTCGATTGAGAAATTGCGGGACTTCAACTATCTGCTCGGTAAATTTTATACAGTAGACAGTACCACCACCATAGGGGCAGACCAGCTCAATGCGGATGCGTTTTTGGCGAAGGATATGCATATCAATATGGATACGAAAGGGCCAAAGATTCTGATATTCCACACGCATTCGCAGGAGGCCTTTGTAGATTCTGTGCCGGGAGACCCAAACACGTCCATTGTGGGAATGGGTGCCTATCTCGCACAAAAGCTAAATGAAAAAGGCATTGAGACCATCCATCATGATGGGGTATATGATTTGATACAGGGGAAACTGGACCGCAGTAGAGCGTATGAGTTGTCAGAAATTGGGGTAAAGGAAATCCTAAATCAGAATCCGAGCATTGAGGTGGTCATCGACTTGCATCGAGATGGTGTGCGCGATGATTTGCACTTGGTAGCAGAGGCGGACGGAAAGCAGACAGCAAAAATTATGTTCTTTAATGGGCTCAGCCGCACGAAGAAAAATGGAGATATTGCGTATTTATACAATCCGTATATTCAAGATAATTTGGCATTTTCCTTCCAAATGCAGCTGGCAAGTGAGACGCGTTATCCGGGTCTTGCAAGGCGGATTTACCTGAAAGGATATCGTTATAGCCTGCATATGATGCCGAAGTCTTTGTTGATTGAGGCCGGTGCGCAGACCAACACAGTGGAGGAGATGCGAAATGCAATGGATGCCCTATCCAACATCTTGTGTGATGTTCTTGTAAAATGATTCGAAAAACACAAGATTTTGTTTGAAACAAGGCAGATTCTGTGCTAGTATATAATGGTATGAGTAGAAGTGTGCCATTTGGCACAGGACGGAGGATGTATGGCGAAGCAAAATACATATGATGCAAAGGATATTACAGTACTGGAAGGACTGGAAGCTGTCCGTATGAGACCGGGTATGTATATCGGCAGTGTCTCTACGAAGGGACTCAACCATCTGGTATACGAGATTGTAGACAATGCAGTGGATGAGCATTTGGCAGGGTACTGTGATTGGATTGAAGTATATTTGGAAAAAGACGGCTCGGCTACAGTTATGGACAATGGACGTGGTGTGCCGGTCGGTATGCACCAGAAAGGAATTCCGGCTGCGCGAGTGGTTTATACGACCCTGCACGCAGGTGGAAAGTTTGATGATTCCGCCTATAAGACCAGTGGTGGTTTGCATGGTGTTGGTTCGTCGGTGGTGAATGCCCTTTCTACCTATATGGATGTGAAGATTAGCCGTGAGGGCGGCGTGCATCATGACCGTTATGAAAAGGGAACGCCGGTTATGAAGTTAGAGAACGGATTGCTTCCGGTGATTGCAAAGACCAAAAAGACCGGAACGCAGGTGAATTTCTTGCCGGACGCTACGATTTTTGAGAAGACGAGATTTGGGGAGAAGGATATCAAGGAAAGACTTCACCAGACCGCATATTTGAATCCGAAGCTGACGATTGTTTTTGAGGACAGAAGAGGGGCGGAGGTTGAGCACATTGAATTCCACGAGGAAGAGGGAATCATTGGATTTATCCGCGATATGAATCAGAATAAAGAAGTGCTGCATGACCCTATTTATTTCAAAGGCACTTCGGAAGGCATTGAAGTGGAGGTTGTACTGCAATATGTGAATGAGTTCCACGAGAATGTACTTGGATTTTGTAATAACATTTCCAATGCCGAAGGCGGTACACATCTGACCGGGTTTAAGACGACGTTTACGACGGTGATGAACCAGTACGCCAGAGAGCTTGGCACTTTAAAAGAGAAGGATGCGAACTTTACCGGAGCGGATATCCGCAATGGTATGACTGCGATTGTGTCTATCAAGCATCCTGACCCGCGATTTGAGGGACAGACCAAGACGAAGTTGGACAACCCGGATGCTGCAAAGGCGACCGGCAAGGTGACCGGCGATGAGATTGTCCGCTATTTTGACCGTAATTTGGATAATTTGAAAAAGGTATTGTCTTGCGCAGAACGTGCGGCAAAGATTCGTAAGACCGAAGAGAAGGCAAAGACCAACCTTTTAAGCAAACAGAAATATTCATTTGACAGCAACGGAAAGCTTGCCAACTGCGAGAGCCGCGATGCTTCCAAATGCGAGATTTTCATCGTCGAGGGAGATTCCGCAGGTGGTTCTGCAAAGACTGCCAGAAATCGTATGTATCAGGCAATTCTTCCGATTCGCGGTAAGATTTTGAATGTAGAGAAAGCGAGCATTGACAAGGTGCTTGCCAATGCAGAGATTAAGACGATGATTAACGCCTTTGGCTGTGGATTTTCAGAAGGCTACGGCAATGACTTTGATATCACAAAGCTTCGCTATGATAAGATTATCATTATGGCCGATGCCGATGTGGACGGTGCGCATATTTCCACCTTGCTTCTCACCTTGTTCTATCGTTTTATGCCGGAGCTGATTTTTGAGGGACATGTGTACATTGCGATGCCGCCGCTCTACAAAGCGATGCCAAAGAACGGGGATGAAGAATATCTCTACGATGACAGAGAATTGGAGAAATACAGAAAGCGTCAGACAGGACCGTTTACCTTGCAGCGTTACAAA
Organism: Faecalimonas sp.; assembly: GCA_036311625.1. GTDB lineage: Bacteria > Bacillota > Clostridia > Lachnospirales > Lachnospiraceae > Faecalimonas. Next base: position 3,903 of record JAXJPN010000058.1, on the reverse strand, counting down.
GGTCTGGGAGAGATGGATGCAGACCAGCTTTGGGAGACAACCTTGAATCCGGACACCCGCCTTATGAAGCGTGTGGAGATTGAGGATGCGAGAATGGCATCTGCGGTGACGGAGATGCTGATGGGAAGCGAAGTTCCGCCGCGACGCGCATTTATCTATGAGAATGCAACGGAAGCAGAGCTTGACGTTTAGGAGGCACTTAGAAGATGAAGGGACAAATGACATTACAGACTGAACAGATTATCAGAACCGAATATTCCGATGTAATGAAGAAATCATACATCGACTATGCGATGAGTGTCATCATCGCCAGAGCCCTGCCGGATGTCAGGGACGGACTCAAGCCGGTACAGCGAAGAACGCTTTATGATATGCATGAGCTTGGCATCAAGTATGACAAGCCTTACCGTAAGTGCGCGCGTATTGTCGGTGATACGATGGGTAAATACCACCCGCACGGTGACAGCTCGATTTATGAGTCTTTGGTTGTGATGGCACAGGATTTCAAGAAGGGTATGATACTCGTAGACGGACACGGAAACTTTGGCTCCATTGAAGGCGACGGCGCTGCGGCGATGCGTTATACGGAGGCCAGACTTGCCAAGCTTACGCAGGAAGTTTTTCTTGCAGACTTGGACAAGAACGTAGTGGATTTCGCGCCGAACTTCGACGAGACGGAGAAAGAGCCGGAGGTGCTTCCGGTGCGTATTCCGAACCTTTTGGTAAATGGTGCGGAGGGTATCGCAGTTGGTATGGCAACTAGCATTCCGACGCACAACTTGGCTGAGGTGGCAGATGCGGTTATCGCTTATATGAAGGACAATGAGATTACGACCAAGCAGTTGATGAAATACGTCAAAGGGCCGGATTTCCCGACAGGCGGTATCGTGGTAAATAAGGACGAGCTGCCGGATATTTACGAGACCGGTATGGGAAAGATTAAGCTGCGCGGAAAAGTTGAAGTGGAGGATGTAAAGGGTGGCAAGAAGCGCCTTGTCATCACAGAGATTCCATACACGATGATTGGCGCAGGCATCGGAAAATTTTTGAACGATGTGGCAGCTTTGGTCGAAGCAAAGAAGACGACAGACATTGTGGACATTTCCAATATGTCTTCCAAAGAGGGAATTCGCATCGTCCTAGAATTGAAGAAGGATGCAGATGTTGAGAACCTCACAAATATGCTTTATAAGAAGACGCGTTTGGAGGACACCTTCGGTGTCAATATGCTGGCAGTTGCAGACGGCAAGCCGGAGACGATGGGACTGCGGAGCATCATCGAGCACCATGTGGATTTTCAGTTTGAACTTGCAACCCGCAAGTACAAGACCTTGCTTGCAAAGGAACTTGATAAGAAAGAGATTCAGGAAGGCTTGATTAAGGCCTGTGATGTTATCGACCTGATTATCGAGATACTTCGCGGAAGCAAGAATATCAAGGATGCGAAAGCTTGTCTGACACAGGGGAACACCGAGAACATCAAGTTCAAATCGAACATTTCGCAGAAGATGGCATCGATGCTGCGTTTTACGGAGAGACAGGCAACAGCGATTTTGGAGATGCGTCTTTATAAGTTGATTGGCTTGGAGATTGAGGCTTTGCAGTTAGAGCATGAGACAACACTCAAGAATATCGCAAGATACGAGGATATCCTGAACAACTACGAGACGATGGCAGAGGTCATCATCGAGGATTTGGAAAAGATAAAGAAAGAATATGGAAGAAAGCGCCGCACGGTGATTGAGAACGCGGAGGAAGCTGTCTTTGAGGAAAAGAAGATAGAGGAGCAGGAGGTTGTGCTTCTGATGGATCGTTTCGGCTATACCCGCACCGTCGATGTCGGAACCTACGAGCGCAACAAAGAGGCGGCGGACGCGGAGAACAAGCAGGTGGTTGCCTGCCTCAATACCGGAAAGGTCTGCATCTTTACCAGCACGGGACGTATGCACCAGGCAAAGGTTTTGGATCTTCCATATGGAAATTTCCGAAGTAAGGGCACACCGATTGACAATGTAAGTAATTTTAACAGTACGGAAGAGGAGATTGTATACATTTGCGATGAGAACCAGATGCGCATCGGCAAGTTCTTATTTGTCACGAAGCGTGGTATGGTAAAGATTGTGGATGGAAGTGAATTCCTGGTGAGTAAGCGCACCATTGCGGCGACCAAGCTGGCAGAGGGAGATGAGGTCTTAAGCGTGCAGATAATCAATGCAAAGCAGAGTATTGTCTTGCAGACAGAGGGTGGTTATTTCTTGCGCTTCCACAGCAGTGAGGTTTCAGAGATGAAGAAGACTGCGGTAGGTGTGAAGGGAATTAAGTTACAGAAGAATGATGCAGTCGAGCAGGTATATCTCTTTGAAGAGGGAAAAGAAGCTAAGGTGATGTATAAGGATAAAGAGCTGACGCTCAATCGCCTGAAGCAGTCCAGCAGAGCTGCGACGGGAAATAAGCAGCGCGGATAGATGAGAACAAAAGGAAAACCGGGATGTCGTAAAATGAAGTTGCATTTTACGACATCCCGGTTTGTGTTTTATTATTTTTGATTCATATTACGCTTGTATTCGCTTGGGGTAATCCCCATGTGTTTTTTGTACAAGCGGAAGAAATTGGAATAATTTTGAAATCCCACCTGATAACAAGCACTCTCCAGAGATTGGTTCTGACATACAAGCTGATTAAAGGCCATTAGCTTTTTGAGTGTGCAATATTCACCGATGGTTGTTCCAGTATATTCTTTGAACATACGGCATAGATGATGTTTGCTGAAATGAAACTGTTTTGCAAGGGCATCTATGCTAAGTTGTTTGTTATAATTTTCTGCCAAATATTTGATGATGAGGTTAATCTGCTTGTGGGAAACCGGAGCTACAATATCATTCCATGTATAGGTCTCGGAAGTTTGATTTAGCAGAGATAGCAACTCAATAATTGCGCAGATTGCGAGTATGCTATCCTCAACAGAATTCTTTTCTGTCAGAGTCAAAATCTTAGAGAGCTGTTGATTTATACCAAAAGAATTCACAATATTTGCGGGAATTACATTATGGGTTCCGCTTGTGCGTTTATAAAAAGCGTTAAAAAATGCATGTTCTCCGCAGTGAAAGCTATCCAAAATAGAATTGTATATGTAGAGCGAGATGCGTTCGTGTGGCGTATCGCTGTCAACAGTACATACGTGAATTTCACTTGGATTCAGTAAAATTAAATCTCCGGCACATATCTGATATACCTGCCCTTCTACACGAATACTCCCTGTACCTTTCAAAAAATAAGTCAACACCAGCGAGGTATCGTAATGTAGGTGTGGTGGCGTAGAAATTTGCGGACAAGTCTCCAGGGTATAATGCAGTTTATAGTGTGGATTATCATCGTAACAATTCTTTTTGTAATCTGTTCCCATATACCCTCCTTATTATGGCAATATTGTACATAAAATTGTTCGAAAAAGCAATTAAATATTTTTTGTTGCTATCTATAATAGTATATATGATGCAAAAAGTAAAGGGGTGTTTGCAACGAAAAGCAGATTTAAAACATATTTATTTATATTGTTGGGAGTTTCATTGACTGGCTTTGCAATCAGTGTGTTTTTGGTGCCAAATAAGATTGTAAATGGAGGAGCCTCTGGATTGGCAACGGTTATTTATTATACCTTAGGGTTAAAGCCTTCGTTGGCAAATATTTTAATCAATGGGGTTTTGCTCTTAATCAGCTTGTTGTGTTTGGGATGGAAGTTTGTTGCAAAAACACTTTTTGGTATCGGAACATTGACTGCATGCTTTTAATGCCATAAAGGTACTGTATGAAAACTATCTTGATTAAGATAACAGGGTCAAGGCTTGGACGCCCGTTATCAAGACAGTATTTTTCTTCCACAAGGTCGTATATGAAGTTCCAGTT
>JAXJPN010000057.1:0-6018 GCA_036311625.1 Faecalimonas sp. | reverse complement strand
TAATTGACGAGAATGCGCTTTCCTAAGCTGCCTCTGTAAGGTGATAGAATAGTTGTAATAGAAGAGAATCTCTCTGCAAAAAATAAGCGGAGAGATTCTTTTTTAATATTTTGTTGCGCATTTGGAAAAATAAGTATATAATAAATCGGGTGAGGTAAAAAGTGCAAATATTTGGACAATACACCAAAATCAATGGAGGGACAGAAAATGGGAAAATATTTTGGAACAGATGGTTTTCGTGGGGAAGCAAATGTCAATCTGACAGTAGAGCACGCGTTTAAAATCGGAAGATATCTGGGTTGGTATTTTGGACAGGAGCACAAGGCGCGAATCGTAATTGGAAAAGATACGAGACGGAGCAGCTATATGTATGAGGACGCGTTGTCGGCAGGCCTTACGGCATCAGGAGCGGATGTTTACTTACTTCATGTAACGACGACACCAAGTGTTTCCTATGTGACACGCACAGAGGATTTTGACTGCGGTATTATGATTTCTGCCAGCCACAATGGTTTTTATGATAATGGTATTAAGCTGATTAACAGCAAAGGCCACAAGATGGAGGCTGAGGTAGAAGAAAAGATTGAGGCTTACATTGATGGTCTTGTGGAAGAGATTCCGTACGCGACCAGAGAGAAGATTGGACGCACGGTGGATTATTCTGCCGGAAGAAATCGTTACATTGGACATTTGATTTCAATGGCTACCCGTTCTTTCAAGGATAAGAAAGTTGGATTGGATTGTTCAAATGGTAGTGCATCCTCTATTGCAAAGAGTGTGTTTGATGCCTTAGGCGCAAAGACTTATGTCATTAACAGCGAGCCGGATGGAACGAATATCAATCGTGATTGTGGCTCCACACATATCGAAGTGTTGCAGGCGTATGTGAAGGAGAAAAATCTGGATGTTGGATTTGCCTATGACGGTGATGCAGACAGATGTCTTGCAGTTGATGAGAATGGTGATTTGGTAGACGGAGATTTGATTCTCTATGTCTGTGGAAAATATTTAAAAGAGCAGGGAAGACTCAATGGCGATACGATTGTTACAACGATTATGTCGAATCTCGGACTTTACAAGGCTTGTGACAAGGTGGGTCTGAAATATGAAAAGACAGCAGTCGGCGACAAGTATGTTTATGAGAATATGTTGCAGAACAATTTTTCGCTTGGCGGCGAGCAGTCAGGACATATCATTTTCAGCAAGTATGCGACTACCGGTGATGGCATTTTGACCTCCTTACTTTTGATGGAAGTTATGTTGGAAAAGAAACAAAGTCTTGCAAAACTCACCGAAGATGTCCAGATTTTGCCACAGTTGTTAAAGAATGTAAAAGTGGTAGATAAGAAGACGGCAAGAGAGAATCCGGCTGTGCAGGCTGCAATTGCAAAGGTGACGGAAGAGTTGGGCGAAGATGGCCGTATTCTGGTTCGTGAGAGCGGAACAGAGCCGGTGATTCGTGTAATGGTGGAAGCGATGACGGATGAGCTTTGCACCCAATATGTAGATGGCGTGATTGATGTCATTCGCGCAGAAGGACTTATAATCGAATAAGAATCGGTGCATACTACCTCTTGAGCAGGAGGGGAAAAGTATGGATATAGAATTACCGATTACGGATCTTTACGCAAGAGAAATTTTAGACTCCCGCGGCAACCCTACGATAGAGGTAGAGGTGCTCGCGGGAGATTGTATTTCAGGGAGAGCTGCGGTGCCGTCGGGGGCATCGACAGGAAAGTATGAGGCGCTGGAATTAAGAGACGGTGGCATCCGCTATGGAGGACTTGGAGTCAGAGAGGCTGCCGATAAGGTCAATGCAAAGGTGGCGCCGGAGATTACGGGAATGCCGGTGTTTGAGTGGCGGCAGATTGATGAAGTGATGCGAAAGCTGGATGGCACAAAGGACAAATCCAATTTGGGAGCAAACGGGATGCTGGGAGTATCGCTCGCGGTTGCGCGAACAGGTGCGAATGCAGCGAGAAGACCTTTGTTTGCATACTTGGGAGACGATGAGGCCTGCGTGATGCCGGTTCCGATGATGAACATTTTAAATGGTGGAAAGCATGCGGATAATACAGTGGATTTTCAGGAATTTATGATTATGCCGGTTGGCGCCTGTTGTTTTAAAGAAGCACTGCGTATGGGGACGGAAGTTTACCATGCATTGAAGCGTCTCCTTGCGCAAGACGGAAAGTCGACTGCCGTTGGGGACGAAGGCGGTTTTGCGCCGGACTTAAAAGATGCTTTTGAGGTGTTGGAGTATTTGACTCGTGCTGTTGAGGAGGCCGGATATGAGTGTGGTACAGACATTGTGTTTGCAATGGATGCGGCGGCATCGGAACTGCATGAGGAAAATTCCGGTATGTATTATTTTCCGGGAGAGACAAAAGTTTTAGAAGAGTATGTGGAGAATCGTGTGGAGATTCCGGACACGAAGAAGACAGCAGTGATGCGCAGTACCGATGAGATGATTGCGCTCTATGAGAAAATCTGTGAGCAATATCCGGTAGCCTCGATTGAAGACCCGCTGGACGAAGAAGACTGGGACGGTTGGAAGAAGCTGACAGAACGGCTGGGCCACAAAGTGCAGCTTGTAGGAGACGACTTGTTTGTCACAAATACAGAGCGTCTCAAAAAAGGAATTCAAGAAGGCTGTGGCAATTCCATTTTGATTAAGCTCAATCAGATTGGTACCTTATCAGAGACGGAAGCGGCAATTCGTATGGCACAGGAAGCAGGCTATACGGCGATTGTGTCTCATCGCTCAGGGGAGACGGAGGATACCACGATTGCGGATTTGGCAGTGGCATACAATTGTGGACAGATTAAGACCGGAGCGCCTTGCCGGTCTGAACGTGTGGCAAAGTACAACAGGCTTCTTCGAATTGAAGAAGTGTTGGGGGAAAAGGCGGTTTATCAAAATCCAATGAGAGAAATGTGAACAAATTGTGAAACGGGACGTAGTAAAATTGCATTTTACTACGTCCCGTTTCAGCGTTTTGAGACAAATTCTTTGATTTTTGTGGGTTTTATAGGTTTTTTGTGGTTTCTTAAAAGAAAATCTCCTATTAGGGCTTGTAATATGACGCAAAACAAGGTATAATCATCACAATAGGATTAGTATCGAAAGAAAGGCAGAGAGAGTATGAAGCGTTCAAAGCGTATCGAGGCGTTAGACAGACGTCCGGTGAATTTAGACGGGTATATTAACGAGTGGCCGGAGATGGGATTTGTGGCGATGAAAAGCCCATATGATCCGAAGGGCTCTGTGACCGTGCAGAATGGAAAGATTACGGAGATGGACGGCAAGAAGCGGGATGAGTTTGATTTTATCGATCAATTTATCGCGGACTATGCGATTAACATTGCGCAAGCAGAGAAATCAATGGCGATTTCTTCTTTAGATATTGCCAGAATGATTGTGGACATCAATGTTTCGCGTAAGGATATATTAAAGATTGTTTCAGGTATTACCCCTGCGCGTATGGCAGAGGTGATGAACCATTTGAATGTGGTTGAGATGATGATGGGTATGCAGAAGATTCGTGCGAGAAAGACGCCGGGTAATCAGGCGCACATCACGAATCTGAAGGATGATCCGGTTCAGCTTGCAGCGGATGCGGCGGAGGGAGCGCTTCGTGGATTCGCAGAAGAGGAGACAACGATGGGTGTGGCGAGATACGCACCGCTCAGCGCGATGGCACTTCTCATCGGTTCGCAGGTGGGAAGACCGGGTGTACTTACACAGTGTTCGGCAGAGGAAGCGACAGAGCTTGAGCTCGGCATTCGTGGACTTACTACATACGCAGAGACCCTTTCTGTATATGGTACAGAGAAGGTGTTTATTGATGGAGATGATACTCCGTACTCAAAGGCATTTTTGAATTCGGCATATGCTTCCAGAGGTTTGAAGGTTCGTTTTACTTCCGGTGCAGGTTCCGAAGTTTTGATGGGCAACAGTGAGAAGAAGTCTATGCTCTACTTGGAGTGCCGTTGTCTCTATGTGACGAAGGGTGCAGGTAGTCAGGGAATCCAGAATGGTTCCGTAAGCTGTATCGGTGTGGCTGGAGCAGTTCCGGCAGGTATTCGTGAGGTAATCGGGGAGAACCTTGTGGCAGCGCTTCTTGGCTTGGAGTGTGCTTCATCGAATGACCAGAGCTTTTCGAATTCGGATATGAGAAGAACCGCGCGTACGATGTTGGAATTCTTGCCGGGAACCGATTTTATCTTTTCTGGATATGCAGCAGAGCCGAACTATGACAATATGTTTGCGGGCTCGAACTTTGATGCAGAGGATTTTGATGATTATAATGTGTTGCAGCGTGATATGCAGGTGGACGGCGGTCTTCGTCCGGTGACGGAGGAGGAAGTGCTTGCGGTAAGAGCGAAGGCTGCGAAGGCGGTACAAGCAGTGTTCAAGCATTTGGGTCTGTCTCCGATTACGGACGAGCAGGTAGAGGCAGTTACTTATGCACATGGCAGCAAGGACACACCGGCACGTGACGTAACCGCAGATTTGATGGCTGCTGAGGATGTATTGAAGCGTGGCATTACCGGAGTGGATGTTGTGAAGGCTCTCGCTGAGACTGGATTCTCGGATGTGGCAGAGAGTGTACTCAGTATGTTGAAGCAACGAGTAATTGGTGATTATATGCAGACTTCCGCAATCTTGGATAAGAACTTTAAGGTTTTGTCTGCAGTGAATACGCCAAATGATTATATGGGACCGGGCACAGGCTATCGTGTGGAAGGGGAGCGCTGGGACGAAATCAAGCGCATCCCACACATTATCGACCCGACAGATATTTAGGAGGTGACCGGAATGCAGATGAATGAAGAATTAGTAAGGAAGATTACAGAAGCTGTCTTAGAACAGGTGAAAGCTACAAAGGGAAGCAAGACGCAGCCGGTTCAAAGTTATGTGGGCAAGGAACGTTTGAATGCAAAGAAGACGGACTACTCAAAGTACCCGAAGGCAGAGAAGCGTACAGACCCGAAGGAAGTTGTCATCGGTGTAGGTGCAGCGTTCCAGAGAGAGATTAAGAAGACGATTTGCGGAATTTCGTTGGATGAAGTCATTAAGAATGTAAAAGCGGGCATTGAGGAGGAAGGTATGCATCCACGTGTTGTAAAGGTGCTTGATACTTCTGACGTGTGCTTTATGGCACTGGAGGCAGCGAAGCTTTCCGGTTCCGGCATTGGCATTGGCATCCAGTCGAAGGGAACGACGGTTATTCACCAGAGAGATCTATATCCGCTTTCGAATTTGGAATTGTTCCCGCAGGCACCACTGATGGATTTGGAAACGTATCGTAAGGTTGGACAGAATGCAGCGAAGTATGTGAAGGGTGAGCAGGTTGTTCCGATTCCGTGTACGAATGATCCGATGTCTCGTCCGAAATATCAGGCGAAGGCAGCTTTGATGCACATCGCGGAGACAGAACAGCTCGCACCAGAGCTTGGAATTATTGAATGGGAGGCAGTGTAAGATGCAGTATCCATTAGGCGAACATGAAAAAGAAAGAATCAGCTCCAGAACCGGAAAGAAATTGACGGACATTACTTTGGAGGAAGTAAAGAAGAATCATATTACAGCAGATGACATCAAGATTTCCAAAGAGATGCTTTCTGCACAGGGACAGGTGGCAAAGGAGATGGGGAATGACCCGATGGAAAAGAACTTTGCCCGCGCCGCAGAGCTTGTGGATGTGCCGGATGATTTGATTTTGAAGATGTATGACAAGTTGAGACCGAACCGTTCCACAAAGTTGGAGCTGGTACAGATGGCTCAGGAATTATTAGAGAAATACAATGCAAAGAACTGCGCCGCTTTGATTATGGAAGCGGCAAGCGTGTATGAGAAAAGAGGTATCTTACTTTGAGTTTTATCGCGGGTGTAGACATTGGGAACTCCACCACAGAAGTATGTATCGGTGAAGTAACCCAGACAACTGAAATCCGTTTTTTAGCCAGCGCCTCCTGCAAGACGACAGGAACAAAGGGAACGCTGGCTAATGT
>JAXJPN010000056.1:0-3234 GCA_036311625.1 Faecalimonas sp. | reverse complement strand
CAGGACATATGCACAGCGATTACTATCTGCCGATTACGGCAACCACATCGACAGGAGTGGCATGCACCATTCCGCAGTATGTGATTACCGCTGCAGCGTATGAGAACGGACACGTGTTGAAGATTAACGTGAAATAGTGAAAGGTAACGACTTTTATGAAAAAGAAGATTTTAACTTGGTTTTTGGTACTTGTTATGATAACAGGCGTTTGTGGTGCGATGTCGATGACATCGCAGGCTGCGCCGACCTGTTACTAGCAGGGAGACAGTAGATGGGGAAATGTCTATTATGGCAACTGGCCTTTGTGGCAGTCCGGCTGTGGTATTCTTTCTACCGTCAATGCCGTGAATTATCTGACAGGTAATTTCATACCACCGACCGAGCTTGCACAGTGGGCATATAGCAACAATTATTTCAATGGTACATATGGTCAGGGTTCAGTTAGAGCCCTGCTGTATTCCAATGTGACAGCAGCCTTTGGAAGCAAGTATGGTTTTTCGGTGTCGAATCTTACCTATGATACGATTTATTCTACGACATTAAAGAACCATCTGATTGGAGGCGGTACGGCAATCGTACACTGTCCGAACCACTTTATGGCAATCAATGCTTATAATGCTTCGACAGGACAGTATCTGGTGTATGACTCGGCAGCGAACGAGTCCGTGCGTCAGACGACAGTAGACGGAACATGGCTCACAGCAGACCAGATTCATGCTAACACGAATATCCGTGTGGACTGGTTCTGTCTGGTAACAAAGACTGTTTCAGCAACGCCGAATACATATACCGTTGCAGCGTCAGTCGCTGGCGGTGAAGGTACTGTTCATTTTGGGGATAATAAAACTTCAGCAGAGGTTACAGCGGGAACCATAATTAACTTCCAAGTAACACCTGCAGACGGCTACGCAGCGACAGAAATTTTGGTTGGTGGTACGGCTTATACGATCCAGAATAATGGCGGGGATGCGGTGTATCAGTTCACAATGCCGAATGGAAATTGCGGCGTTGTGGTTACTTTCTCAAAGGTAGGTCCTACGCTATATGACGTGAGCACCTCCATTACCGGAGGCTCGGGAACGGCACATTTTGGAGGCGGAATCACCTCCGCAGAAGTGACAGAAGGAACAATTGTCAACTTCCAGACGACACCGGCAAGTGGCTATAAGGTGAATGAGATTTGGGTAGGCAATACCTTCTATACGCCGGAGAACAACGGAGGAGATGCTGACAAAAGGATTTCCGGAAAGCTATATTCCGTATTTGACGGCATTACATGAGGAACATCCATTTTGGCAGTTTGAGCCGATACTCGTGACAGAGATGCAACCGACGTATACTTTCGAGTATATCATTTCTCGAGAGGATACGCCGGGACCGAATCCATCGAATCTGGTGACGACGGACAGTTGGGCACCACAGCCGTGGACATCTCTGGGACAGGCAAATTATACGCCATATTATGATGAATCCGACACGGCGCTGTATGATTCGGGATGGCGAAAAGCAAGCAACGCAGCAGTGCGCTACTTTATGGATCCGAGAAACTTCTTGAATGACGTTGACATTTTTATGTTTGAGGATTTGAGCTTTTTCAATGCAGAGACCCAGACAGTAGAATTGGTCAACGATGCATTGGCAAGTAGTTTTATGGGGAACTATGCAATGTGTGACAATGGCATTACCTATGCACAGCATCTGTACAATTGTGCAAAGACGTACAATGTCAATGCGATTACACTCGCCAATCGTCTGGTGTTGGAGCAGGGACTTGGCACAAGTCCTCTCGTAAACGGAACACTTGGTACGACACTTGCGGGCTATTATGCGGCGCGTGAAGAGAATGCGGATGATGATAGAATCTGGGGTGATTATACGCCGGAGGATGTCTTTGACGAGGAAGAGCTGCTCAGCTTTGACGGCTATTACAATTTCTTTAATACCGGCGCCTCGGGCAATGGTTATTTTGCGATTTATTACAATGCTGCGCAAGAGTCTATCGAGAATGGCTGGGACACAAAAGCAAAGGCGATTGAGGGCGGTGCAGCAAAGCTTGCCTTGAATATGATTCAAGATTATCAGTATACGATTTATCTGCAGAAGTTTAACGTGGACCCGCGTTCAGACAGTAACTTCTGGGGACAGTATATGCAGAATATTTCCGCTCCGTTGACGGAGGGAAGAAATGCGCGTGCTACATATAAGAACGGCGGTGTGCTGGAGCGTGGTTATACCTTCCGTATACCGGTGTATGATGGCTTGCCGGAGACGGCATCTGCTGACCCGGCAAATGGGAATTCGCGTTATAGCTCATCGGTTTCTACCGGTGCAGATTGGGGAACCCAGACCTACAGCCTGACTGCCTCTGTCGCAGAGGGACAAGGCACGGTGCACTTTGGAAGCGGTGAGACTTCCTCACAGATTCTTCCGGGAACAACGGTGAATGTACAGGTGACACCGGCTGCCAATTATGCAGTTTCACAGGTGCTCATTGGAGGAAAACGCAATCCATCTTAAATGATGGCGGGGAAGCAGTATATTCCTTCCTTATGCCGGTAAACAGTTGCACTGTTCAGGTTTCGTTTACCTGGGTAGGCCCTCCATTGTATACGGTGAGTGCAGTTGTAGGCGGCGGCGAAGGCACGGTGCATTTTGGAGGCGGAAGCACCTCCGCAGAAGTGACAGAGGGAACGATTATCAACTTCCAGACGACACCGGCAAGTGGCTATAAGGTGTCTGAGATTTGGGTAGGCGATTCCTTCTTTGTACCGATAAATAACGGTGCAGATGCGGTGTATCAGTTCAGTATGCCGGCGGCGGATTACGAGGTAAGGGCAGTGTTTACACCGCTTGATACCGTAAGCTACAGGGTGCGCTGCGGTACGTTTATGACGATTGAGCAGGCTGTGGAGCTGATGGATCTGCTTGCAGAACAGGAGATAAGTGCATACATCGGTACAGTCAATGGGCAGTACATCGTGTATGCAGGTATCTATGAGGCAAAGGATGCGGCAAATGAGGCTGTAAGACAGATTACGGCGAAGGGCTTCGGAGCGTATGTTTCGACGACCTGATACGGTAAATGGTTTTACATATGAATTATGAAAGAGAAAAGAATGGAAGATGAATGTAGTAGGAGGAACAAAGGTATGAATGGAGGAGCAGACAGCAGGGCAGAAGCACTGCGGGAAAGCATTCTATCTGCAGAGAGCGGAATCCAGACAGGAAGAAAGT
>JAXJPN010000055.1:0-5200 GCA_036311625.1 Faecalimonas sp. | reverse complement strand
GGGCACAGCCGCAGTCGCTTTTGATGCCGAAGATTCCGGATGACTCGTTTGCAAAGAAGCTGTACTCGACCTACCTTTCCTATTTGCCGAAGGAAAAGGTGAGTTTTCCTTTGAAGATGAATGTGGACGCACGGGGTAGTTTTACGGAGCTTTTGAAGACAGAGAATTGTGGGCAGTTTTCGGTAAATATTTCGAAGCCGGGTATTACAAAAGGACAGCACTGGCATCACAGCAAGTGGGAGTTCTTTATTGTGGTTTCGGGACATGGCCTGATTCAAGAACGTAAAGTTGGCTTGGATGAGAACGGCGAGCCTTATCCGGTGTTAGAGTTTGAAGTTTCAGGGGAGAAGATTGAGGCGATTCATATGTTGCCGGGATATACGCACAACATTATCAATTTATCGGATACAGAGAATCTGGTGACGGTGATGTGGGCAAATGAGCAGTTTGAACCGGGACGCCCGGACACATTTTTTGAGGAAGTATAGATAGGAGAAAGAAGATGAAGTTGGATTATAGTGATGTGAAATTCAAAGACAACGGGAAGCTGAAGCTTTTGATTTTGGTGGGCACACGCCCGGAGATTATTCGTCTGGCGGCGGTGATTACGAAATGTCGGAAGTATTTTGATTGTATTCTGGCACATACAGGGCAGAATTATGATTACAATTTGAATGGTGTCTTTTTCCGTGACTTGAAGCTTGCAGACCCGGAGGTATATATGGATGCGGTTGGCGATGACTTGGGCGCTACGGTGGGCAACATTATCAATTGTTCGTATAAGCTGATGCGAGAGATTCAGCCGGATGCCCTCTTGGTTTTGGGAGATACGAATTCCTGTCTTTCGGCGATTGCGGCGAAGCGTCTGCACATTCCGATTTTCCATATGGAGGCGGGAAACCGTTGTAAGGATGAGTGCTTGCCGGAGGAGACGAACCGCAGAATTGTAGACATTATTTCGGATGTCAATTTGGCGTATTCCGAGCATGCGCGCCGTTACTTGCATGAGTGCGGCTTGCCGAAGGAGCGCACTTATGTGACGGGTTCGCCGATGGCAGAGGTTTTGAGGCAGAATCTTGCGGAGATTGAAGCGAGTGAGATTCATAAGAAGCTTGGCCTTGCGAAAGGGAAATATATTTTGCTTTCTGCACACCGCGAGGAGAATATTGATACAGAGAAGAATTTTCTTTCACTTTTTACAGCGATTAACAAGATGGCAGAGAGCTATGATATGCCGATTTTGTATTCTTGTCATCCACGCTCGAAGAAACGTCTGGAGGAGAGTGGATTTGTCTTGGACTCGCGCGTGATTCAACACGAGCCGCTTGGCTTCCATGATTATAATTGTCTGCAGATGCATGCGTTTGCTGTAGTTTCAGATAGTGGAACTTTGCCGGAGGAGAGTAGCTTTTTTACCAGTGTGGGACGCCCGTTCCCGGCTGTGTGCATTCGGACCTCGACGGAACGCCCGGAGGCTTTGGACAAGGCTTGTTTTGTGCTTGCGGGAATCGATGAGAAGTCTTTGCTACAGGCCGTAGACACGGCGGTGCAGATGAATCTGGATGGAGAATATGGGATTCCGGTGCCGGATTATATAGAAGAAAATGTATCCACGAAGGTGGTGAAGCTGATTCAGAGCTACACTGGTGTCGTGGATAAGATGGTTTGGAGAAAAGGTTAAAAAATTTCGTTTAAAACTGGCAATTCAAACAAAATCTACCATTTTGGTGGAATTGGTGGACTTTGCTTGCAAAGTTTGTTATAATTATTGACAGGCTTTAGAAAAAGGGGTATTGCCGTGAGTTTTGATGTACATTGTCATATTCTCCCAAAGGTGGATGACGGAGCGAAGGATGAAGGCAGCACCAAGCGTATGCTTGAGATTGCAGATGCAGAGGGCATTGATGTGATTGTCGCGACACCGCATTTCCAGTGTGGCGAGAGACAGATGCCGGTAGAGGAATTGAAGAATAGGTTTGCAAGCGTCCGAAGCTGGTGGGAAGAGTATGGTGAGGAGAAGAAGCTGTATTTGGGCAACGAGCTGTTTTATAGTGAGAGTCTTGTGGATGCCTTAGAGCATGGCGAGGCTTTGACGATGAACGGGACGAGCTATGTGTTAGTTGAGTTCCCGATTTACGTGGACTATATGTATATTCTAAAGGGAATTCAGCGTTTGCGCTATGCCGGCTATATTCCGATTGTCGCGCATATAGAGCGTTACGATTGTTTGCAGAACCGCAAGCGAGTACAGGAACTTGTGCAGGCGGGTGCATATATGCAGGTGAACACCTCGACAATTATGGGGGGACACGGGTATTTTGCACATCGTTATGTGATGAACCTATTTAAGTATCGTTTATTGCATTTCGTGGGAACGGATGCCCATGATTCCAAAGGAAGAAAGCCGGAGATGGAGAAGTGTGCCGCCTATTTGGAGAAGAAGATAGGTCCGACAAAGGCACATAGGATTTTAGTAGAGAATCCGGAAAAAATGCTTAGAGGAGAGGAACTATATGGATAAGTTGGATTTAATAGAAAAGATCCCGCTGACAAATCACGAGAAGGAAGTGTATCGTACACTTCGTACGAATGTTGAGTTTACCGGTGTGGAGAACCAGACGATTGCCATTACGAGCTGTACGCCGGATGATGGTAAGACGACGGTGTCTTTTAATCTTGCAAGAGCGTTTGCAGACAACGACAAGAAGACACTGTACATAGATGCTGACTTGAGAAAGTCTGTGTTTATTCAAAGATATGATGTAAAGGGGAACCCGAAGGGACTGAGCCATTACTTGGCTGGTCAGATGGCCTTGAAGGATATCATCTACAAGACGAACAAGGAGCGTTTGTTTGTGATTCCGGTTGGAATGTTCCCGTCGAACCCGACAGAGCTTTTCAACAAGGAGCGTTTTTCACAGCTCTTAGAGGAGCTCAAGACGATTTTTGATTATATCGTGGTAGATACGCCGCCGCTTGGAAGCGTTGTTGATGCAGCGATTATTGCGAATAAGTGCGACGCGTCAATTTTGACGGTGACTTCGGACAAGTGCTCACGTAGCTTTGTCAAGAGCGTACTTGCGCAGCTGAAGACAGCGAACCCGAATTGTCTGGGTGTTGTATTGAATAAAGTAGATTTGAAGAAGAACAGTTACTATACGAAGAAGTATGGCGGTCGTTATGGCAAGAAATACGGTTATTATTCTTCTTACTACGGACATACAGAGTAGGGGGTGTAAGAGATGAATCAGAATCAGACGATTGAGACAGACAGAATGGAAATAGACCTGTTAGAGCTGGCACAGAACCTGCTTCGAAAGTGGTGGTTGATCTTGCTTGCAGCTATTGCGGGTATGGGGCTTATGATTGGGTATACCAAGTTGTTCATTGCACCGACTTACCAGTCGCAGTCAATGCTCTATATGTTGATGAACACAACCAGTGTGGCATCCGTAGCAGACTTGCAGATTGGTGGTGCGATTACCGATGACTTTATCCTGATTGCAAAGAGTAAGCCGACAGTGGACAAGGCGATTGAGATTCTTGAGCGTGAGGAGGGCATCAAGTTTACTAGGAGTGATATTTTGGGGATGTTCTCGATTGCGAATGAAGAGGACACGCGTATCTTGATTTTGAAGGCGACGAGCACGAATCCGGAGCACGCTTGTATGGTGGCGAATGCGATGGCAGAGGCTACAATCGAGCGTATGATGGAGATTACGAAGAAGGACCCGCCGACCTTAGTTGAGAGCGCGGAGGTTTCGACTTGGCCAATTGGACCAAATGTACAGCGGAATGCGATGCTTGGCTTTATTGCAGGCGCAGCGGTTGTATGTGTGCTTCTTTTGATTCAGATGTTGTTGAATGATAACATTAAGACAGAGGAAGATGTAGAGAGATATCTTGGTGTAGCGACACTGGCAGCGATTCCGTATATCAAGCAGTTGAGTGAGGAGAAAGCGGAAGTGCCAAGTAAGATAAGAGGATTTGGTCGTGGAAAAGAATAAGCGTAGATGGAAGAAGCGTTATGTGATTCCGGCATTGATATTGTTGTTTTTATTCTGGCTTTTGGTTCGGCAGGTGTTCTTTACAGAGCCGGAGCGAGAGTGGGATGATGACCTTTCTCAGAGCGATATTGGGTATATCGAGTATGAGGGAAAGAAGTACAAGTACGATGCAAATATTATGAATATTCTCTTCTTGGGAATCGATAAGAATGATGAGTTGCATACCTTGAATATGCCGGGTGAGGCCGGACAGGCAGACTGTATTATGATTTTGAGTCTGAATCGTACGGACAAGACGGCGCATATCTTACAGATTCCACGAGATACGATGACGGATGTGGATATCTACGATGTAAATGGCACATACCGCAGCACAGTCTTTGAACAGATTGCAACGCAGTATGCATATTCCATCGGTGGTAAGAACAGTTGTTTTGCGACGCAGAAGACGGTATCGGAGCTTTTGTATGAGCTGCCGATTGACGGTTATCTGGCGATGGATATGTCAGCAGTGGCAAAGATTAACGATGCACTTGGCGGTGTGACACTGACCATTCCGGAAGATTACACGAGGATTGACCCTGCTTTTGTTGCAGGAACGACTCTGAAGTTGACCGGCAAGCAGGCGTACGATTATGTACACTACCGTGATTATGATGTGGACTTTAGTAACAATGGTCGTATGCAGCGGCAGATTGATTATATCCCGGCGCTGATTGAGACCATCCGCGAGAATTTCGAGGCGGACGAGAATTATTATGAGACTTTCTATCCTTTGGTCGAAGATTATATGGTCACAGACTTGAATGAGGAGGAAGTGAATCGCTTGATTGAGTATGAATTGGACGTAGAAAACATCACGATTTTGCCGGGTGAAGGCAAAAAAGGTGAGAAATACGAAGAATTTTACGTAGATCAAGAAAAAATTCAAAAAATTTTGATAGAAATGTTTTACATTTTAAAAGAATAGTGTTATAATAGCGAATAGAATTATGATTATGAAATCAATATGAGGAGGCAATTAAGATGAAAAGAAGAGTAGCAGCTTTAGTTGGAGCAGTTTTGTTGGTAGCAAGCATGTCAATGACAGCATTTGCAACACCGAGTGTTACAGGCTTGGTTACAGGTATTACGACAGCGACAAGCAAGGATGGAAAGCCGATTGAGGTAACAACAGATATCAATGCGACTGT
>JAXJPN010000054.1:0-13014 GCA_036311625.1 Faecalimonas sp. | reverse complement strand
GCCTGTGCTGCTGCCAATCTAGCAATCGGTACACGGAATGGTGAACAAGAAACGTAATCCAAACCAATCTTGTGGCAGAATTCTACTGAACTTGGGTCTCCACCGTGCTCTCCACAGATACCTACGTGAAGCTTCGGATTTACCGGCTTACCAAGCTTAATTGACATTTCCATCAACTTACCAACACCTGTCTGGTCAAGCTTAGCAAATGGATCGTTCTCGAAAATCTTCTTGTCATAGTAAGCATCTAAGAACTTACCAGCGTCATCACGTGAGAATCCGTATGTCATCTGAGTCAAGTCGTTTGTACCGAAGCAGAAGAAGTCTGCTGTAGCTGCAATCTCATCAGCTGTGAGACATGCACGCGGAATCTCCATCATCGTACCAACCTCGTAAGCAAGCTCTACACCTGCTGCTGCAATCTCAGCATCTGCGGTCTCAACAACTACCTTCTTCACGAATGCCAACTCTTTTGCATCACACGAAAGCGGAATCATAATCTCCGGAACAACCTTCCAGTCAGCATGTGCCTTCTGTGTATTGATTGCTGCACGGATAACTGCCTTTGTCTGCATCTTTGCAATCTCTGGGTATGTGACAGCAAGACGAAGTCCTCTGTGTCCCATCATCGGGTTAAACTCATGTAATGATGTAATGAGTGCCTTAATATCCTCTACTGATTTGCCCTGTGCATCAGCAAGTTTCTTGATGTCAGCTTCATCAGTCGGAACAAATTCGTGAAGCGGTGGGTCTAAGAAACGGATCGTAACCGGATTTCCTTCCAATGCTTCGAATAATCCCTCGAAGTCTCCCTGCTGATATGGCAAAATCTTATCAAGAGCTGCTTCTCTCTCTTCTACTGTATCTGCACAAATCATTTCACGGAATGCTGCAATTCGGTCTTCCTCAAAGAACATATGCTCTGTACGGCAAAGTCCGATACCTTCTGCACCAAGCTCGCGAGCCTTCTTAGCGTCTGCCGGTGTATCTGCATTGGTACGAACCTTCAATGTTCTGAACTTGTCAGCCCATGACATGATTCTTCCGAACTCACCTGCGATAACAGCGTCTACTGTCGGGATAAGTCCCTCGTAGATGTTACCTGTAGAACCATCAATAGAAATCTCTGAACCTTCTGTAAAGGTCTTTCCAGCCAATGTGAATTTCTTATTCTCTTCATCCATGTTGATGTCACCACATCCGGATACACAACATGTTCCCATACCACGAGCAACTACTGCCGCGTGAGATGTCATACCACCACGTACTGTCAAGATACCCTGTGCAGCCTTCATACCTGTGATATCTTCTGGTGAAGTCTCAAGACGAACAAGTACAACCTTCTCGCCCTTTGCAGCCCACTCTACTGCATCGTCTGCTGTAAATACAACCTTACCGCAAGCAGCTCCCGGAGATGCTCCAAGACCCTTTCCAAGCGGAGTAGCAGCCTTCAACGCTTTTGCATCAAACTGTGGATGTAATAATGTATCAAGGTTACGAGGATCAATCATAGCCACTGCTTCTTCCTCTGTTCTCATACCTTCGTCAACAAGGTCGCAAGCAATCTTTAATGCAGCCTGCGCAGTTCTCTTACCATTACGTGTCTGAAGCATAAACAGCTTGCGATCCTGAATGGTAAACTCCATATCCTGCATATCTCTGTAGTGGTTCTCCAAGATACCACAAACATTTGTAAACTGCTCGAACACTTCCGGCATAACCTTTGCAAGCTCGCTGATTGGTTGCGGTGTACGAACACCTGCAACAACGTCCTCGCCCTGTGCATTGATTAAGAATTCACCCATAAGCTTCTTCTCACCTGTAGCTGGGTCACGGGTAAATGCAACACCTGTACCAGACTCATCTGACCAGTTACCAAATGCCATCTCCTGCACGTTTACAGCAGTTCCCCATGAGTACGGGATATCATTGTCGCGACGGTATACATTTGCACGAGGGTTGTCCCATGAACGGAATACAGCCTTAACAGCTCCCATCAACTGCTCCTTCGGATCATCCGGGAAGTCTGCACCGATTTTTGCCTTATATTCAGCCTTGAACTGATTTGCCAATTCTTTCAAATCATCCGCTGTGAGGTCTACGTCCTGTGTAACACCTCTTTCTTCTTTCATCTTATCGATGAGCTCTTCAAAGTATTTCTTACCAACTTCCATAACTACGTCAGAATACATCTGAATAAATCTTCTGTAGCAGTCACGTGCCCATCTCTCGTTGCCTGTCTTCTTCGCAACAACTTCAACAACTTCTTCATTTAAACCAAGATTCAAGATGGTATCCATCATACCCGGCATAGATGCTCTCGCACCTGAACGTACAGATACAAGCAGCGGATTCTCTAAGTCTCCAAACTTCTTTCCTGTAATCTCTTCCATCTTAACAACTGCGTCATTAATCTGTGCCTGAATCTCATCGTTGATCTGACGACCATCCTCATAGTACTGTGTACATGCCTCCGTTGAGATTGTAAATCCTTGTGGTACCGGAAGACCTAACTTCGTCATCTCAGCAAGGTTTGCACCTTTACCACCAAGCAGGTTTCTCATGCTCGCGTCACCCTCGGTGAACATATAAACCCATTTTGCCATGTCTTTGCGACCTCCTAATATTATTTTTTAACACAAGACACGAAAAATACGACTTCTTTTTTACCAAAGTCGTGCCTCGTTCTCGTATTACGCAATGTTGCATATGGCTTACATAATCAGCCACACATTTATTCTATCTGTTTTTTCAGTATTCGTCAACTATTTTATTCATAATTTGGGACGTAGTAAAATTGAATTTTACTACGTCCCAAATTAACTTTAGCGGTGTCCCGAAATGAACTTTGTCACATCCGCTTTACGCATCTCTCAGAAAAACCTTATATGCCTTATATGCCTCATACACATCTGACTTACTTGTAACCTCCCAAGGCGCATGCATGCTGAGCACTGCAACACCACTGTCGATAACTTCCATACCATAATTCGCAAGAATATATGCAATGGTTCCACCACCACCAAGATCAACTCTGCCAAGTTCTGCCGTCTGGTAGCCAACACCATCCGCATCCAAAATCGCACGCAGATGTGCGATATATTCTGGGTTAGCATCATTTGAGCCACTCTTTCCTCGACTTCCTGTATACTTATTAAATACAATACCCTTACCAAAGAAAGCAGCATTTTTCTTTTCAAAGGCACTCTCATACATCGGATCAAAGGCTGCGCTCACATCAGAAGAAAGCATCTTCGAATTTGTCAATGCTCGTCTCAACTTCAATTCTGAATAATCTCCAACTCTATCCATCACCTCTGCAACTGTATTTTCAAAGAAACGGGAATGCATACCGGTTGCGCCAACGCTTCCGATTTCTTCTTTATCTACTAATAAACAGCAAGCTGTTCTCTGCAAATCTTTTGCTTCCAGCATTGCCAAAAGAGAGGTAAATGCACACACACGGTCGTCTTGTCCGTAAGCAATTACCATACTTCTGTCCAGACCACAGTCTCTTGCTTTTCCTGCCGGAACAATCTCCAATTCAGCAGAAATAAAATCCTCTTCTTCTATATCATACTTTTCTTTTAAAAGCTTTAGGATATTGGCCTTTACAGCTTCCTTCTCCTCGCCCTCTAACGGCTGGCTTCCGAGTAAAACATCAAGCTTCTCACCCTCGATTACTTTTGCTGCTTTGAGTTCCATCTGCTCTTGCGCCAAATGAATCAGCAAATCTGTAATTACCACTACCGGATCATTCTCATCCTCGCCAATTACAATCTCTGCCTTCGTGCCGTCTTTCTTTACGACCACACCATGAATTGCAAGCGGAAGAGTCACCCATTGATATTTTTTCACTCCTCCGTAATAGTGCGTGTCAAGATATGTCAATTCTGCTGCTTCATACAACGGATTTTGCTTTACATCAATACGCGGTGAATCCACATGTGCTCCCAGTATATTGATGCCGTTTTCAATAGGCTCCTTCCCTATTTGAAACAGTGCGATTGTCTTGTCCATACAAACCGCGTAAACACAATCTCCGCATTGTAATGTATCTCCATTTGCGATGACTTCATTCAAATCTCTATATCCCGCTTTTTTTGCCATCTGCACAGCTTCCTTTATACATTCTCTTTCTGTCTTACCTGCATCCAAATAGCTCTTGTATGCTTCGTTCACAGACTGAAGTTCTGCCAACTGCACATCGTTATAGCTCAACCACAAATTCTGTCTCTCCATCTTTTTTCTCCTTTTCTTTACGCACTTTGAGCGCAGCAAGCCTTTGCCTGCCACGCTCGGTTATACATTATCATATACATTTTCAAAGAAACAATCCGCTCCTAGAAAGTAAATTTATCTTCAAAATATGCCTTTAAATCTTCAATCTTTACTCTCTCCTGCTCCATCGTATCTCTGTCACGAACGGTAACTGCTCCATCCTCCTCAGACTCAAAATCGTATGTGATACAGAATGGTGTTCCGATTTCATCCTGACGGCGATAACGCTTTCCAATATTTCCTCTGTCGTCGAACTCGCAGTTGTAGTATTTTGAAAGCTGTGCATAAATCTTTTCTGCACCCTCATTCAGCTTCTTTGAAAGCGGAAGCACACCAATCTTCACCGGTGCAAGTGCCGGATGGAAGTGCATTACGGTACGCACATCTCCTCCCTCTAATTCTTCCTCATCGTATGCTGCGCAAAGGAAGGCAAGAACCACACGGTCTGCGCCAAGCGAAGGCTCTACGACATATGGCACATACTTCACTTTCTTCTCATCATCAAAGTAAGTCAAATCCTGCTTTGAAACCTCCTGGTGCTGTGAAAGGTCGTAATCGGTTCTGTCTGCGATACCCCAAAGCTCGCCCCAGCCAAATGGGAAGAGGAACTCGATATCGGAAGTTGCCTTGCTGTAGAAGCTGAGCTCTTCTTTTGAGTGGTCGCGCACGCGCATCTCGTCTTCCTTGATTCCCAAAGTCTGTAACCAATCGATACAGAACTGCTTCCAGTATGCAAACCACTCCAAATCGGTGTCCGGCTCACAGAAGAATTCCAATTCCATCTGTTCAAATTCTCTGGTACGGAAGGTGAAGTTACCCGGTGTAATCTCGTTACGGAAGGACTTTCCAATCTGTCCGATACCAAATGGAATCTTCTTTCTGGATGTACGCTGTACATTCTTAAAGTTTACAAAAATACCTTGTGCCGTCTCCGGTCTCAGATATACGGTATTCTTTGCATCCTCTGTCACGCCCTGAAAGGTCTTAAACATCAGGTTGAACTGACGAATCTCTGTGAAGTTGTGCTTTCCACAGGACGGACATGGTACCTTGTGCTCTTCTACCCAAGCTTCCATCTGCTCCTTTGTCCAAGCGTCAACACTTTCGCCCAATTCAATGCCGTTCTCTGCAGCAAAATCTTCGATAATCTTATCTGCACGGAAACGTTCCTTACATTCCTTACAATCCATAAGCGGGTCGCTGAATCCGCCCAAATGTCCAGAAGCCACCCAAGTCTGCGGGTTCATCAAAATCGCACAGTCCACACCGACATTGTACGGGTTCTCTGTGATGAACTTCTGCCACCAAGCTTTCTTAACATTATTCTTTAACTCGACTCCAAGATTTCCGTAATCCCAAGTGTTTGCAAGGCCTCCGTAAATCTCGGAACCCGGATATACAAAACCTCTTGATTTTGCGAGTGCTACAATCTTATCCATCGTCTTTTCCATACTATGTATCCCTCTTTCTTCCTTAATGTTTATCAGTATACAATCTTTATTCCCTTATTTCAAGCACATTTCCAAAATTTCAAGCGATTTGAAATGCTTATCAACATACATATCCAGATACTGCCGCAGAACCTTCCCCAGCTCAGCAAGCACCTCCTCAGAAACCGTAAAGGTATAGAGCTTTTCAAGCGGGGAGGAAACAATATACTGCAAAGCGTAAAGCGTGGAGCTGCTAATTGCGATTCCGTCCTTTGCGAGCCCGCCGCACTCCTCACAGACGATACCTCGATTTTTGCTGCTAAAGACAACACCGTTCTCCGTGCTTCCACAATGTGCGCAGCGAAAGATCTCCGGATATTCACCATTTACCACTAGGGTCTTCAATTCAAATATGTAGCGCACCAGCCTGTGGGGAATCTTCCCGGAAGACAGCGCCCGCAGCGATTGGTACAAAAGCCCCAGCATCTGCTTTTCGTCATTATATTCTCTTGTATAATAATCCGCAAATTCCATAAAGTAGAATCCGTAATACGCACCTTCAAAATCGGACGCAAGCTCCATAAAATAATTCGAAATGTTTGCCTGCACCAGATTGTATGAGGTGCGTCCCTCGTACAAGGTAAACTCGCCGAAGGAAAATGGATTCGTCATCCCCATCAATATGCTGTTTTGTCTGCGCGCGCCCTTTGCAAAGGCAGAAATCTTTCCCCTCTCCTTTGTCAGAAGCACCACACGCCTGTCATATTCACCAATTGGAGTTGCGGCCAGAATCATTCCTGTCACTGTAATTGTCTGACTCAAATCTACTCTCTCCTAAGCCACTGCCGTCTCTGCGGCTTTCCTCGTCAAAATATCCCTTGTAGTTCAAATAATCTACGATACTTCCTGTTTCCCGAAATGCTGTCCACAAATCTTTATCTGCCATCGTAAGCCCTCCTTTTGTATCTCTACTACTTAGAGTTGCCACGACAAAACAAATCATACTGAGACTATCTTCCAATTATTCCTCATCCTTGTGGTAGCCAAAATTCTTGATTAAGAAATCACTGTCTCTCCAGTCCTTCTTCACCTTTACCCAAAGCTGCAAATTCACTTTTGAATCCAGCATTCTCTCAATCTCAAAGCGAGCCGTACTTCCAATCTTTTTGAGCATAGCCCCCTGCTTGCCAATAATAATCCCCTTGTGAGAATCTCGCTCACAAATGATGGTTGCATCAATGTCCATCACCTTGCCGCGCTGCTTCATACTGTCAATCGCCACCGCAATACCATGCGGAATCTCCTCATTCAAACTATGCAACGCCTTCTCGCGAATGAGCTCAGCTACAATCTGTCTTTCCGGCTGGTCGGTAATGGTATCCTCGTCATAAAACTGCGGTCCATACGGCAGATACTGCAAAATGACCTTTAAAAGCTCATCTGTATTCTCGCCGCTTCTTGCCGAAACCGGCACAATCGCCGCAAAATCATAAAGCTTCTGGTATGCATCAATAAAGGTCAACACCTCGTCCTTCTTGACCATATCGACTTTGTTAATCACCAGCACCACCGGCGTCTTCACGCGCCTAAGCTGCTCCACGATATGCTTCTCACCGGCACCGATGAAAGTTGTCGGCTCCACCAGCCACAGCACCACATCCACTTCATTCAAGCTACGCTCTGCGACATTTACCATATACTCGCCGAGCTTATTCTTCGCCTTATGAATGCCCGGCGTGTCCACGAACACAATCTGTCCGTTCTCCAAAGTTAAAACTGTCTGAATACGATTGCGTGTAGTCTGCGGTTTATTCGAAGTAATCGCAATCTTCTGCCCAATCAAATAGTTCATCAATGTCGATTTGCCCACATTCGGTCTCCCGATTAGTGTCACAAACCCCGATTTAAAATCTGCTCTCATCTCTTCCTTTGTACTCCTTAAAAAATGTTACGGATTTCTCCAAACAATGCCTTTTGCTCCTCTATCTTCTCCTCACTTCCGATAACACAGAGTGCATGCTCCTGCAAAATCGCCTCCACAATCTCTGCAAGTGCGCGAATATCTTTCTCCGTCGCATCCAGAATCTGTGCACGCTCCTTCTGAATCATCTCCGCTGAAATATGACACATATGCAGATTCATCGAACGGTCACCCTTAGCCGCCGGTGTCATCGGCTGGTCAATATTGCTGATGGTACCGATAATATATTTGGTCATATCACGCTCGCTGACAGTAAATGCACGCAGATAGTCAACAATCCCTTCATAGACCGCATTTGTCTTTTCCAGATTCGGGTCACGATAAGACACAAAGTAGCCGGTTCCCCAGCGTGAGAAATTGCTCATACAGCCATACGCGCCACCCTTGACACGCACGTTCTGCCACAGGTAGTCATAGCTCAAAATCACCTTTAAGATCTGCAAAGCCCCCGTATATGCCTTACCCGCATCAAAAAAGCTGCCGGCACGCGCCACATACTGTACCTTCGAGGAAGTCGCAAAGCCTTCGTTCCTCTTTTCACAGTACAGAATACAATTTTCTTCTTGTATTGGCTCGGTAAACAAGCCTGCTTTCAACTCGGCAATCTGTGCTTCCAATCCTGCAAGTCCTTCTCGCTTCGCCGTATAACTGAACATCAGATTATCCGGTCTGAACAACTGCTTTGTCAGCATCTGAAGCTTTGCAATCAGCTCTGCCTTTCGCTCCTTAAAGTGTTCTTCCAAGTCCTTAACAACTTCATAATAGGCAATGCCGGAGGTCATATCCTTCAGCTTTGAACTCGGAGAAAAATAGCTCGCCGCACGCGTCAATGCCGTCGCGTGACCTGCCGATTGAAAACGCATCTGCAAGCGCGACTTGGTCATCGCCAAAATCTCTTTCAGACGCTTTTCATCGTCCAATTTCGAACGTGTCAAAATCTCCTGTGTCATCGCAAATGCTACCGGTATTTTTTCATACAGCGCCTTCGTCTTCACTTCAAAAGTCGCACGGAATTCTTTTTCCTTCGCCTTCGTCGCATCGGCGTAGAGCTCTAACGAAGTACCAATGCCACCGGTGTGTACATTTATCTCATTGAATAACTCGCCATACTCATAATTTTCCGTATCAATGATGCCGAGTACCGCCTGCAAAACGCCTACATACGGCAAGAGTTCCGCAGATACACCCGACAAATCAAAAAGCAAATCCAGATAGCCAATGCCATTTGTCTCAATCTCGTGGTAAATCACCTGCGTACCCGCAAGCTCTAATACCTCGTTCTGAATCGGTGCAATCTCACGGCTGATATCCTCTCTCTTTAACACCGGTATCTTTTGCGCATCCTCCGGTGATTCTTCCGCCTCTTGGTAAGCCACCAGCGCATGTGTTGCCTCCACCAGCTCCTGTACTTCTGCCTCTGAAAGCGACGCCTTCTTCGCCTGTAGCTTCTCGGCTAATTCCTTTTCCATCCGAGCAGTGCGACCCTTTTCCGGCTTCACAATCACAATCGAACCGTGCGTATTGTCTAATAAATATTTCTGAATGAGCTGCTCAAAGTAATCCCCCTTTGCCTGTTCCTTTAAGAAGGCAAAAGTCTCTGTCGCCTCCACGTGCAGAAATGGCTGATTCTCATCATAGAGCCAGCTATCCAGCATCTGCAAGCCATACATCAAGCCCTTCGGATAATTTCCAAAGTCCGCCTCACGATAACGGAATTCGTGATAGTTGATTCCCGCCGCCAGAGCTTTCTTGTCCATACCATTTTTCACAAGCTCGGATAAGGTGCTTTCAATCAATGCAACAAATGCCTCCTTTTGCTCTACATTGGCATTCTTTGCAATCACCGAGAACATTGGCTGGTAAATGCCATTCTCGTAAGAACCCATAATATCCTTTCCAATGCCGGCATCCACAAGCGCCTTCTTCAGTGGCGCACCCGGCGCAGAAAGCAAGGCATAATCCAAAATCTGAAAAGCCTGATACAACTCCTTATCAAGACTGGTTCCAATCACTTTGTTATAAGAAAGATAAGTGTTGTCCTGCTCGTCCTCATTGCTGGAAATCGAATACTGCATCTCCAGCTCCTTCATCTTGGCAAACGGACTCTGCAAAGCAATCCTAGAATCCACATCTTTCGCATCAAACTTTGAAAGATATTCCGCATCCAACCACGCCAGCTTCTCTGCCATATCCATATCACCATAGAGATAAATGAAGCTGTTTGACGGATGGTAATATTTGCGATGAAAATCAAGGAACTGCGCATAACTCAGCTCCGGAATCACCTCCGGGTCGCCGCCGGATTCATTTGCATAGCTCGTATCTGGAAACAGCGAGTTCAAAATCACACGATCCAGCACACCCTCCGGCGAAGAAAACGCGCCCTTCATCTCATTGTACACCACACCATTGTAAGTCAACTCATCCTCCGCAGACTCCAGATTGTAGCTCCAACCCTCCTGCTTAAAAATCTCCTCGTGCTCATAAATATTCGGATACAAAACCGCATCCATATACACATGCATCAAATTCTGGAAATCCTTATCGTTACAGCTCGCCACCGGGTACACCGTCTTGTCCGGGTAAGTCATCGCATTCAAAAAGGTATTAAGCGAACCCTTCACCAGCTCCACAAACGGATCCTTAACCGGAAAATTCTTGGAACCACAAAGCACCGAATGCTCCAAAATGTGCGGAAGCCCCGTACTGTCCTGTGGCGGCGTCCGAAAGCCAATCGAAAACACCTTATTCTCGTCATCGTTCTCCAACAAGAGAACACGAGCACCACTCTTTCTATGACGAAGTAAATACCCCTCTGCATGCAAATCCTTCAGAGTCTTTTGTTGTAATAATTCATAATCCTTCACTGCATTTAAATTCATTTTAACTCTCCTAAACTACTAGACAATTCTGCTATTTATTATAACATTATTTTGCAAGAAGTAAACTAAAATCGGGACGTAGTAAAATTGAATTTTACTACGTCCCAAATTGACTTTAGCGGTGTCCCGTTTTGAATTATTCGTCTCCGTAGAGCGTAATCAGCTTCTGTAGATATGCATATCGTTCTGCCGCATTCTTTTCTGCCGCTGCAAAAAGTTCTTCTGCGCGCTCTGGATTCGTCCGCACCAGTGCGTTGTAACGCACCTCGCCGTTCAAGAAGTCCTTGTAGTCATCTATCGTCGGCTCCTTGCTGTCTAAAGTGAACTTCTTGCCCTCTGCCGCCGGGTTGTAGCGGAAGTTATGCCAATATCCGCACTTCACTGCCAATTCTTCTTCTGTCTGCGCTTTTCCCATACCCATCTTAATGCCGTGATTGATACACGGTGCATAGGCAATGATGAGTGACGGTCCCGGATAAGCCTCTGCTTCGGTGATTGCTTTTACCGTCTGGTTAAAGTCTGCGCCCATCGCAATCTGTGCGACATAGACATAACCATAACTCATCGCAATGCTTGCGAGGTCTTTCTTCTTCACTTCTTTTCCGCCCGCCGCAAACTGTGCAATCGCACCTGTCGGCGTCGCCTTCGAAGATTGTCCGCCGGTATTCGAATACACCTCTGTGTCAAATACCAACACATTGACATCCTGTCCGGAAGCGAGCACATGATCCAGACCGCCAAAACCAATGTCGTAAGCCCAGCCATCGCCACCGAAAATCCACTGTGACTTCTTTGCAAGGAAATCCTTGTTCTTCAAAAGATATGCTCTTCTTCCACAGCCACAATCGCAAGCCTCCAAAGCCTCTATCAATTTATCCGTCGCAAAACCATTTGTCGCTCCACAATCAAAGCTATCCAGCCATTCCTTCGCAGCCTCTACAACCGCAGGATTGTCTCCATTCTCTGCCAGCTCTGCCACCTTATCTTTCAAGCCTCTGCGGATGGCCTTTTGCGCAAGCAACATACCATATCCAAACTCCGCATTATCTTCAAACAGTGAGTTCGACCAAGCCGGTCCTCTGCCCTTCTCATTCACCGTATATGGTGTCGATGGAGAAGAGTTGCCCCAGATGGAAGAACATCCTGTCGCATTCGCAATATACATACGGTCACCAAACAATTGTGTCACCAGCTTCGCATACGGTGTCTCACCACAGCCCGCACAAGCGCCCGAGAATTCCAAAAGCGGTTGCTTAAACTGACTTCCCTTAACCGTAGACTCTTTAAACTTCGCCACAACCTCCGGTTTGGTCGGCAGATTCCGTCCATAGTTGAAGAAATCCTGCTTGCCGACATTTTCCTCTAAAGCACCATACACCAGTGCCTTTTCGCCCTTCTTACCCGGACAGACATTGATACAAGAACCACAGCCTGTACAGTCAAATGCCGATACCGTGATTGTAAACTTCATACCCGGCATACCGGTCATATCCAACATCTGCATACCTTCCGGTGCTGCTGTCGCCTCTTCCTCTGTCATCGCAATCGGACGAACAACCGCATGCGGACACACATAGGAACAACGGTTACACTGAATACAGTTCTCCGGCTTCCATACCGGAATCGCCACTGCAATGCCGCGCTTCTCGTAAGCTGCCGTTCCAGACGGCGTAGTACCATCCACATAGTCTACAAAAGCAGATACCGGAAGCTCATTTCCTTCCTGTGCATTTACCTTTGTCTGAATCTTCTCAACAAACTCCACAACCTCCGGTCTGCCTTTGCGCGAGAGCTCCTTCTTGGAATCAACATCCTCTGCGCAGCTCTTCCATGCCTCCGGCACCGCAACCTCAACCACCTGCTTTGCACCGGCATCAATCGCATCGTAATTCATCTGCACAATAGCATCGCCCTTCTTGCCGTAAGTTGCCTTTGCGGCTTCCTTCATCAGACGAACTGCATCTTCTTCAGGAATGATATTTGCCAGTTTGAAGAACGCAGACTGTAAAATGGTATTGATGCGTCCACCCAAACCAATCTCATCACCAAGCTTTCGACCATCAATGGTAAAGAAACGAATCTTGTGGTTTGCAATATACGCCTTCGTCTCCGCCGGCAGATTCTTCTCCAAGCCTTCCATATCCCAAGCACAGTTCAAAAGGAAGGTGCCGCCATCCACCAATTCCTCTGCCATATGATACTTCTGCACATAAGCCGGATTATGACAAGCCACAAAATCCGCCTTCCGAATCAGATAAGTGGACTTAATCGGCTGATTTCCAAAACGCAAATGTGACATCGTCACACCGCCCGACTTCTTGGAATCATAGTCAAAATATGCCTGCGCATACATATCGGTATTGTCACCGATAATCTTAATCGAGTTCTTATTGGCACCTACCGTACCATCCGCGCCAAGTCCCCAGAATTTACAGTTGAT
>JAXJPN010000053.1:0-3339 GCA_036311625.1 Faecalimonas sp. | reverse complement strand
GAATTGGAGAAGAAACGATTAACTCAACAAGTCGTGAAAGCCTTGATTTTACAAGGATTTTCAGCGATTTGGAGCAAGTTCACAGACCCGTCTGGGAGCTTCTCCTAAGGGCTAGTTGCAGGTTCGATTCCTGCTGGAGGTGTTTCAGTAGAAATATAGAATGCAGAGAGAAAGGTCTTGACTTTTCTCTTTTTTTTTATATAATGACAATGTAAGGGCTTACATAAGCAAAAATAATAAGGTGGGAAAAGAGTATGAGAACAATAATTGAAGCAGCAAACAAGAAAACTGGGCGTCCGATTAAGGTGGTACAATTTGGTGAGGGTAATTTCCTTCGAGCTTTTGTTGACTACATGATTGATGTGGCAAATGAAGCAGGTGTGATGGATGCAGGGATTGCACTTGTAAAGCCAATTACATTTGGCACGCTGGAGCGTTTTGACAATCAAGACAATTTATATACCGTAATCTTGCGTGGAAAGCAGGATGGACAGGTGGTAAACGATAGCCGTATTGTAAGCAGTGTAGAAAGATGCGTTGGTGTGTATGAAGATTTTGAAGGATTTATGGATTTAGCGAAGTTAGATTCCTTAGAGTTTGTCGTTTCCAACACAACGGAAGCAGGTATTGTATTGGATAAGACCGACAGTATGGATGGTATTCCGAATACCTATCCGGGAAAGCTGACAAAGTTCTTACATACCCGTTTTGAAGCATTTGCAGGGGATGTGTCAAAGGGCTTAATTATGCTTCCTGTAGAATTGATTGAGAACAACGGTGGCAAATTAAAGGAGTGCGTACTTGCACTGGCGGATATCTGGAACCTTTCAGAGGAATTCAAGAACTGGGTGGCGGAAGCTTGTGTGTTCTGTAGCACGTTGGTAGATCGTATTGTAACTGGCTATCCAAGAGATGAGGCGGCAGAGCTCTGTGAGAAGCTTGGCTATCAAGATGACTTGCTTGATGTGGCAGAGCCATTTGGACTTTGGGTCATTGAGAGTGATAAAGATATCTCAGATAGATTTCCGCTTGATAAGGCAGGAATGCCAGTGGTATTTACCGACAATCAGAAACCTTACCGCGAGAGAAAGGTGCGCATCTTAAATGGTGCCCATACTTCTACCGTGTTGCTTGGCTGGCTCTGTGGGCTTGGCTGTGTAAGAGACTGTATGGAGGATAAAACGGTCCGTGCATTTATGGAAAAGGCAGTAAGAGATGAGATTATGCCATTTGTAAAGCTTCCGAAGAAAGACGTGGAGGCGTTTGCAGAGGCGGTGTTTGAGCGTTTTGAAAATCCATTTATTTACCACAAGGTATTGGATATTTCCCTGAACTCTGTTTCAAAATGGAAAGCAAGAGTATTGCCATCCTTTAAAGATTACTATGCAGAGTTTGGCAAGATTCCGGCAGCAATGACCCTTTCATTTGCTGCACTTATGGCATTTTACACCGCAGACAAGATGGAAGATGGAGCACTTGCAGCAGTCAGAGCAGACGGAACCGCTTACGCAGTTCGCGATGACGCAGCAGTGTTGGAATTTATGTTAGAAAACGCAAAGAAATCGGCAGCAGAGTATGCACATGCAGTTGTCACAAATGAAGCATTCTGGGGAGAAGATATGAGCAAATATGAAGGCTTTGAAGTGGCAGTTTGTGAGGCTGTGGACAGTATTCGTACGAACGGTGCAAGAGCGACAGCTGAAAAATGGCTGAAGGAGAAGTGTTAATGAACGAGAATATGATTCAAATTCATCCAAATGATAATGTGGCGGTTGCCCTGAAGGAGGCCGGAACAATTCCGGCTGGTCACAAGGCGGCCCTTCGCGACATAAAAAAAGGAGAACCGGTTATTAAATATGGATTTCCGATTGGAAATGCAAAGGAG
The DNA here is from genome assembly GCA_036311625.1 of Faecalimonas sp. Classification (GTDB taxonomy): domain Bacteria; phylum Bacillota; class Clostridia; order Lachnospirales; family Lachnospiraceae; genus Faecalimonas. The sequence continues at coordinate 1,454 of JAXJPN010000053.1, read as the reverse complement.
GATATCAAGGCGGGTGAGCATGTGCATTGCCACAACTTGAAGTCTTCTTTGGAGAAGTTAGACGCTTATGTATATGAGCCGGTGCTTGAAGAATTAGAGCCAATTCCGGCGCGAACTTTTATGGGATATAAGAGAGAGGATGGCAAGGTAGGCATTCGAAATGAGGTTTGGATTATCCCGACAGTTGGTTGTGTGAATGCGATTGCGAAAGCAATCGAGAAGGCTTCTGTGAAATTCAAGACAGACAATATTGACGGAATTCAGTCTTACTCGCATCCGTTTGGATGCTCGCAGCTTGGGGAGGATCAACTTCACACCCAGAAGCTTTTGACCGGATTGATTCATCATCCGAATGCAGCCGGATGCTTGGTCTTGAGTCTCGGCTGTGAGAATAACAATTTAGATGAGATGAAGAAAGTGCTTGGCGAAGTGGATGAGAAGCGCGTGAAGTTCTTGGTTTGTCAGGAGAGCGAGGATGAGATTGCAGATGGTGTAGCGCTGGTCAAAGAGCTCTGCGCTTATGCAGATACCTTTACTCGCACGGAATGTGATGCATCAAAATTAGTGCTGGGACTGAAATGTGGCGGCTCCGATGGATTTTCTGGAATTACGGCAAATCCACTTGTCGGTCGTGTGTCTGACAGAATCATCGCTATGGGTGGAAGTGCAATTCTGACGGAAGTGCCGGAGATGTTTGGCGCAGAGACCATTTTGATGAATCGTTGTCGAACCAGAGAGGTGTTTGAAAAGACGGTTTCTTTAATTAACGACTTTAAGGATTATTTTGCAAGCTACGGGGAACCGATTGATGAAAATCCATCTCCGGGAAATAAAGCCGGTGGTATCAGCACATTGGCAGATAAAGCACTTGGGTGTACACAGAAATGCGGCAGTGCAATTGTGGAAGATGTGCTGGATTATGTAGACCCAATTCGTAAGCAAGGTTTATCGCTCTTGAACGCGCCGGGCAATGACTTGGTGGCGGCTTGTGCATTGGCAGCAGCGGGCGCACATATCGTGCTCTTTACGACAGGGCGCGGAACCCCATTTGCCTGTCCGGTACCGACGATGAAGATTGCAAGTAATACTGCACTTGCGACCAAGAAGGCGAACTGGATTGACTACAATGCAGGGCGAGTGCTTGATGGTGTGGGCTTTGAGGGATGTACAGATGAGCTGTTTGATTTCATATTAGATGTAGCAAGTGGCAAATGTGTACATAGTGAAAAGCTGGACAAGACAGACATCGCTATTTTTAAAGATGGTGTGACATTGTAGGGAGGAAGATAAGAATGAAAGCATTTATGGACAAGGATTTCCTGTTATCGACAGAGACAGCAAAGAAGCTTTATCACGAGTATGCAGCAGTGATGCCGGTTTTGGATTACCACTGCCATATCAATCCGCAGGAAATTTATGAGGATAGGAAATTTGAAAATATGACACAGGTTTGG
>JAXJPN010000052.1:0-1989 GCA_036311625.1 Faecalimonas sp. | reverse complement strand
CATCTCGTTAATTCCGTCAACCCATTCTTGTGGATCGCCACCGCACCCTTGAAGGATGAGGCCTTCTTTTCCTTCATAATCGAGGAGGTCTTTTACATTAATTCTTTTGATGCTCATAGATTCTGTTCTCCCATTCCTTCGTCAATATCATCGTAGCCCCAGACGCTGTTTGCGAATATGATCGCTTCTGAACCTTCGGGATAATACCTTCCAGTACATTCGCCATTGGCATATGTTGCCTGACCACAATTCTGACCGATGTCCTCGTCAGCCCAAGTATGTTCAAACGAGACTTCGGGATACATTTCTGCAAGCTTAGCAAGAATTGGATGAGGTGCGCTCCATGCGGTTTGGAAGGAGAGCGTAGGATTGCTGTCTGTCAATTCGTTTTCATAGGTGTCGAGACCATATGCATTCCATTTTGTTCCCCAATTCTTTATGCTCCACTCATACCAAGTGGGTGCGCCATATTGTAGCTCATTGCGAAAGGCTTGACGGCCAAGTTCCCAATCTTCGGCGCGGATGTCTGTTCGCATATTTAGGAAAACCTTCTCTTTTTCCTCGGGGATATCACACAAGTCTTTATCCGCATTTGCTCCCGCAAAGGTGTAAACACTCACAAAGTCCTTGTACGCTTTGAGACCACGAGTTGTAGAAGATCCGGCTTCAATGCGAAGGCTTTCGGGCATAGGGATGATTTTTTCAAAATCGATAGAACCAATGCCGTACTCGTCGTTTTGGATTTCAGATAGCATTTTAGCTACCTTATCCTTATCACCATCAATATTTAGAATATTAATCACATGATTTGGCACGTCTTATCACTCCTTCACAATACCGATTCGAGTATTAATATCATATATTTTTTGCCCAATAGCAGTAATGACTGGAACACTTACTGCGTTGCCAGCCATCTTGTATAAGTGACCATCCTTTAGTCCGGTCGATTCTGCTTTATAAAACTGCTCATCCGTAAACCCTTGTAAGCGCCAACACTCAATTGGCATTAATTTACGAATTCTGCCTTTGTGATAGATGCCATGTTTATCTTGGGCAGTAATAGTAAACATGGATTCGTCTGGCTCTTTGAAACGCCGACCTTGCTGGCGTACTTTTTCTCTGTCCGGCGTAAGCATTGCACGTGGAGCTTCATCCTCGATTAGAACAGCGGAATGCTCACCTCGGTGATTGCTCACACCTGAATCTTGTCGTGCAGTTATGCATCGAGCAATGTCGGTAATCTTAGGATTCACATTCATGTCAATGAAGTACAATCCGGTCTTTGCACCCCAACCACCAGCACCAGCACATTGTGTGCATGCTACTCCATCTGTTTCGTAGACTCGTTGACCTTGTGGTCCAGGGATGAGTTCTTTAAGATTTTTCGCATAGCTGCTTCCGAGAGGAAATATTTGTCCGGCACATCTTGCATCAAGATATCCGACAATATACAACCTTCGGCGCTGTTGTGGGACTCCAAAGTATTTGCTGTTAAGCACCATCCATTCGAGATGATACCCCATTTCAACAAGCGCGGAGAAGATGGTAACAAGCGTCCTGCCGTTGTCATGCGAAAGCAAGCCGGGGACATTCTCCAAGAGTAAAAATGGAGGCCGTTTCTCTGCAATGATTCGGGCAATTTCAAAGAAGACAGTACCTCTTGTATCTTGGAATCCGAGACGTCTGCCGGCAACAGAGAAACTCTGACAAGGAAATCCGGCACAGAGTAAGTCAAAGTCGGGCAGTTGTTTTGGATCGATTTCTCGAAGGTCACCATAATTGTTACCTCCTTCCATGCCGTAAATGGCGCTATAAGCTTTTGATGCGTAGGGGTCTATTTCAGCATGTCCAACACACTGATAGTGTCCCGTTGCCATTAAGCCAGAATGGAAACCTCCGATTCCTGAACATAAATCAATAAAACGGATCGCCATAAGGCATCCAACCTATTTGCTATAGATACACCTCGCTTTCTACATGGTCTGCTCT
>JAXJPN010000051.1:0-27868 GCA_036311625.1 Faecalimonas sp. | reverse complement strand
TGCCATTCATAATATAGAGAACGCACCGTTTCGAACCAAGTTCGAACGAGATGTAGAAGCGATGGAAGGGAATCTTGGAATCGGTTGTATTTCGGACTATGAACCACAGCCGCTTTTGATTCAATCTCATTTGGGAAGCTTTGCGATTGCAACGGTTGGTAAGGTGAACAATTTGCGCGCACTTTTGAATATTGTGTATGAGAATGGACACACGCATTTTCAGGAGATGAGCGGCGGACAGATTAACACGACGGAGCTGATTGCTTCATTGATATGTAAGAAATCATCCCTCGTGGAAGGGATGCAGTATGTGCAGGAGATTGTGGATGGTTCGATGTCCATTTTGTTAATGACGGCAGAAGGACTTTATGCAGCGCGTGACCGTTATGGAAGAACGCCGGTTGCGATTGGTAAGAAGGATGGAGCATTCGCCGTTTCTTTTGAGAATTTTGCATATAAGAGCTTAGGTTATCAAGACTATAAAGAATTAGGCCCGGCTGAGATTGTTTATATTACGCCGGAGAGTGTAGAGACAGTATCGGAAGCAGGAAAAGATATGCGTATTTGTTCTTTCTTGTGGGTGTATTATGGATATCCAACCGCATCTTATGAGGGAATCAATGTAGAGGAGATGCGTTACAAATGCGGAAGTATGCTTGCAGAGCGTGACAAGGGCAATGTCAATGTAGACGTGGTTGCAGGTGTGCCGGATTCTGGGATTGCGCATGCAATTGGGTATGCAAATGCGTCGGGTGCTTCTTATGTGAGACCGTTTATCAAGTATACACCAACTTGGTCGCGCTCGTTTATGCCGACGAACCAAGCGCAGAGGGAATTGGTTGCGCGTATGAAGCTGATACCGGTACCTTCTTTGATTGAAGATAAGAGCTTGTTGTTGATTGATGACTCCATTGTGCGTGGCACACAGCTTCGTGAGACAACAGAGTTTTTGTATAACAGTGGCGCAAAAGAGGTGCATGTCAGACCGGCATGTCCGCCGCTTTTGTATGGTTGTAAGTATTTGAATTTCTCGCGTTCAAAGTCAGATTTGGATTTGATTACAAGACGTGTGATTTTGGACAAGGAAGGCGAGGATGCAGAGAAGACGCTTGCAGAGTACGCTGACCCGAACAGTGAGCGTTATGCATATATGTTGGAAGAGATTCGCAAACAGCAGAATTTCACTTCATTGCGTTACCACCGCTTAGATGATTTGGTGGCATCAATTGGCTTGGAGCCATGTAAGTTATGTACATTCTGCTTTGACGGCAAAGAATAGGAGGAAGAAAGATGAATAAGATTCAGATGACGACGCCGCTTGTTGAGATGGATGGCGACGAGATGACAAGAATCCTTTGGAAGATGATTAAGGATGAGCTGTTATTACCGTACATAGATTTAAAGACGGAGTATTATGATCTTGGTTTGGAACACCGTAACGAGACGAATGACCAAGTAACAATTGACTCTGCAAATGCTACCAAGAAATATGGTGTAGCTGTAAAGTGTGCGACAATTACACCGAATGCAGCACGAATGACAGAGTATGATTTGAAGGAGATGTGGAAGAGCCCGAACGGAACCATTCGTGCGATGTTGGATGGAACCGTTTTCCGTGCCCCGATTGTTGTAAAGGGGATTGAGCCGTGTGTGAAGAACTGGAAGAAACCAATCACAATTGCCAGACATGCTTACGGTGATGTATACAAGAATACGGAGATGGTGATTCCGGGACCGGGAAAGGTAGAGCTTGTTTATACCGCAGAAGATGGAAGTGAGATGCGTGAATTGGTACACCAGTACAAGAGTGCGGGTGTAGCGCAGGGTATGCACAATCTGGATAATTCCATTGAGAGTTTTGCAAGAAGCTGCTTTAGCTATGCGCTGGATACAAAGCAGAGCTTGTGGTTTGCAACGAAGGATACGATTTCTAAGAAATACGACCATAGATTCAAAGATGTGTTCCAGGAGATTTTTGATGCAGAGTTTAAGGATGCATTTGAAAAGGCAGGGATTGAGTATTTCTATACCTTGATAGACGATGCAGTGGCTCGTGTAATGAAGGCGGAAGGCGGATTTATATGGGCTTGCAAGAACTACGATGGTGATGTTATGAGCGATATGGTGTCTTCCGCATTTGGTTCTTTGGCGATGATGACTTCTGTATTGGTTTCGCCGCAGGGCTACTATGAATATGAGGCTGCACACGGAACGGTACAGCGCCATTACTACAAGCACTTAAAGGGCGAGGAGACCTCGACGAATTCAGTGGCGACCATTTTTGCATGGACAGGTGCGCTTAAGAAGCGCGGAGAGCTCGATGACAATCAAGAGCTCATCGCATTTGCAGATAAGCTTGAGAAAGCAACGCTTGCTACGATTGAGAGCGGAAAGATGACCAAAGACTTAGCCTTAATTACGACAATTCCGAATCCGACTGTTTTGAATAGTGAGGAATTTATCAAAGAGATTGCAAAACAATTATAAGAATAAAAGATAGGTATTGTATGCCGAGCGGCTTGATTGCTGCTTGGCATATTTTTATTGTTTTTCGGCAAAGAAATATCGAAAAACAATAATTTTATTATTGACAAACGATAATTTGCGTAATACAATACTAGGGAAAGGAGTGGTAAATTATGGTTAAAAATAAGACTTCCATTAAATTTTCGATAGGGGTGTGCTTTTTTGTGGCGGCAGTGTTGCTCGGCTTAGTCTTTTTTGGCCCGCAGGTTTTTCGATTTTATATGGTAGCATACAGAGGTTTTTCGCCAACAGGTGAAGCCCTTGCAATGCTTACCACTGTATTTAGCTGGTGTTTTTATTCTTCTGCGATATTTGCAACAGTGATTCTGTATTTTCTCTTAAAGCTTTTGTTTCATATAAAAGAGGAAGCGGTCTTTATCCCCGAAAACGCAACTTGTTTAAAGGTAATTTCCTATTGTTTGTTGATAATAGGCATCATCACCTTTGTAGGCGGATTTTTTTATATGCCGTTTATGTTTGTGTCGGCAGCGGGTCTGTTTACCGGTATGTTATTAAGAGTATTGAAGAATGTTTTCTGTTCAGCGATAGAATTGCGCGAAGAGAACGATCTTACGATTTAGGGGTGATGATATGATTAAGATAAATCTGGATGTTGTTATGGCAGTCAATAAAATCACTTCTTTGGAGTTGGCAGAAAGAATTGGAATTACACAGGCGAATTTGTCGGTACTAAAGACCGGGAAAGCAAAGGCGATACGTTTTTCGACTTTAGAAAGCATTTGCAAGGAGCTTCACTGCCAACCGGGTGATATTTTGGAATATGTAGAAGAGGAGGAACCAGAATATGAATAATGAGAAGATGTACCATATTACGATTCGGGACTTTGTATATATACTCGCTTTACTAATAACATCGATTATGTTGTCTGCATTTGGTGTGTTTGGAGGCTTTGCGGGTGGTTTTACGGTTAGTGCAATACTTTCGACTGTCATAATGTCCTTATATCTTTTGAATAAGGGCTATAGATTTAAGCTCTTTCCAATGAGCTGTTTCATTTTAAGCATTGTGATTTCTATCAATTTTACGGTTACTTCGAATGAAGCGGTACGGTTTTTCAGCTTTGCAGTTTATATGTGTTTGACGTTTGCATGGTTTCTTTCAATTGTACAGACACAGACAAAATATAGTGAAATTGGATTCTTGCAGTCTATATTTACCTCTTTGGGTGAGATGCTTGAGAATCTTCCGGTAATGTTTCGCTCGCTTTTTGTTCGAGACCAAAAGAGTAATCGGGTTTTGGGTAAAGTGTTGCTGGGTATTGCAGCATCGTTACCGGCATTGGTGATTATATTACCATTGCTTGTTGGCTCAGATGAGGCGTTCAGCGGTATGATGGGACTATTATTAGAAGATACGGCAATGGCTATTGTCAAAATACTATTTGGAATTGGCATTGCAATTTTTGTGATATCGTATGGTTTGTCTCTAAAGAAAAATAGTCTGAAAGAGAGTCCTGAGATTCATCTTTCCTATATCGACACACCGATTATCATTTCATTTTTGTCGGTAATATCGGTATGCTATTTGAGTTATTTATATTCACAACTTGCATACTTTTTTGAGGCCTTTCGCGGCTTCTTGCCTGATGGATATGAGTTTACAGTTTCGGCATATGCAAGACGCGGCTTTTTTGAAATGTGTACCATAGCGGCAATTAACTTTGTGATTATCTTGCTTTGCCGCCTGTTGGTAAAAAGAAATGCAAAGAAGTCAATGATTCCCGTTAATGTTTTATCAACATTTATAGGCATTTTCACGCTGACGATTATCTCGACTGCTTTAAGCAAGATGTTCTTATATATCAAAAGCTTTGGAATGACACGACTTCGTATTACAACCAGTGTGTTTATGGTTTTCTTGGCAATTGTATTTATAGCCTTGATATTGCGCTTGTATATAAAGAATGTATGCGTTGCAAAGACGGCTTTTGTTGCAGCGGCGATTGCTCTGATTTTGCTTGGAACAGTCAATGTGAATTGGGTAGTTGCAGAGTATAATTATACTGCTTATAAAAATGGAAGTTTGAAAGATATTGATGTAGAAACGATTTCTGAATTAGGCGATGAGGGAATCCCATATTTAATCAAGCTTACGAAGGACAGTGATAAGCAGACCTTTACTTATGCGAAGTACAAACTTTCCTTGAAGTATGAAGAGTATTACAATTTAAATTACAATGACGATGATACAATTACCATCGACAGCAGAATCTATGATGAAGTCGGTCAATATCGTATTTCAAGGCAAAAGGCATACGAGCAATTGGATGCGTATTTAAAGGAGAATCCGAATTTCTTAAAATATCAAGATATGTACAGAGAAAATAGTGATTACGCGGATGAGTATATTTGGTAAAAAGGTTTGCGCTCTCGCGCAAACCTTTTTAGTCTTCAGCGAGTTCTTCCCAGAGGAGATATAAGTCCTCAAGTTCTTCGGTAAGTGCCGCTTTTTCTTCAGAAAGTTCACGGCATCTCATGGAGTTGGTATAGACATCCTCGTGGGTCATCAGTTCATCAATCTCATTGTCGCGTGCTTCCAGTGCGGCAATGCGTTCTTCCGTCCTTTTTAATTCGTTTTGCCGTTTGCGCGCCCTTGCCTGCGCCTCTTTTTGGGCCTTCCAATCCAGTTTGGTGTCGGATTCTTTTGCGTCCGCTTTTGCTCCGTTTGGCATAGAGGATGCAAAAGCAGAAGTGTCTGTAGAAGAATAGGCAGCTGTAAGCTCGTCCTTTTTCTCTAAGTAATAATCATAATTGCCGATATAGTTCACAAAGGTACCGTTCACCAAATCTAAGATTCGACTTGCGGTTTGGTTGATGAAATAGCGGTCATGGGAAACGTAGAGTATAGTTCCGGTGTAATCGTTTAATGCCTGCTCCAAAATCTCTTTCGAGGCAATATCTAAGTGGTTCGTGGGCTCGTCCAAAATCAAAAAGTTGGCTTCGGAAAGCATCAATTTGGCAAGGGAAACGCGTCCGCGTTCACCACCGCTCAAATCGCCGATGAGCTTGTACACATCTTCTCCGGTAAAAAGAAAGGCAGCAAGCATATTGCGAATCTGCGTGTTGGTAAGCTGTGGATAATCATCGGCAATCTCATCAAACAAAGTCTTTTCTTTATGAAGCACATGGTGCTCTTGGTCGTAGTAGCCAATCTGTACATTGGCACCCAAGCGAAAGATACCCTTATCTGCAGGTACGACTTCATTCAATATCTTGAGAAGGGTTGTTTTCCCGGTTCCATTGTCACCGATGATGGCCACATGCTCACCGCGCTTCATTTCAAAATTCACATCTTCAAAAAGTTTTAAATTGCCAAAGGCCTTGCTTAGACCTTCGATGGTAAGTACATCATTTCCGCTGATTCGCGAAGGCTCTAGCTTGAAGCGGAGCTCGCGTGTATCTTCGATTGGTTTTTCGATGCGCTCCATCTTATCAAGTAGCTTTTCGCGGCTTTCCGCGCGCTTGATGGATTTCTCGCGGTTGAAGGAACGGAGCTTTTCAATCACAGCTTCTTGGTGCTTGATTTCTGCCTGCTGATTCAAGTATTCCTTTCGCTTTGCTTCGCGAATTACGGCTTTTTTCTCTGCAAAAGCGGTATAATTTCCTTGAAAGGAAAGAATGTCTCCGTGCTCAATTTCAATTACTTTTGTTACTACGCGATTTAAGAAAAATCGGTCATGGGAAACCAGAAGAACGGCACCATCATAATTTAGGAGATAGGTCTCCAGCCAGTTGATGGAGTTCAAATCCAAATGGTTGGTAGGTTCATCAAGAAGCAGTACATCCGGCTTTGTAAGCAGAAGCTTTCCGAGTGCGACACGTGTCTTTTGGCCGCCCGAGAGTGTATGGATGGGTTTTGTGAAATCGGATTCCTCAAAACCTAAGCCTTTTAGGACACCAACCAGTTCGCTTTGATAGGCGTAACCATTTGCCTGCTCAAAGCGTTCGGTTAAGAGATGGTAGGTGTGCAGTCGTTCCTCCAGAGCTACACCGCTTAGATGCTTCATCTCAAGCTCCATAACACGTATCTGCTTTTCCAGTGCGATGATATCCGCTTTTGCTGTACGCACCTCTTCTAGAATTGTATGATTTCCAGAGAGCTCCTGGTGCTGTGAAAGATAACCGATGGTTTTGCCTTTTGCAAGGATGACTTCCCCTTTGTCCGGTTCTACTTCACCCATAATCATCTTTAACATAGTGGATTTCCCCGCGCCATTGATGCCGATAAGTGCAACTTTTTCGCGTTCTTCTATATGAAAGGAGCCCGATTTTACGATAATCTGGTCCCCAAATGCTTTGGAAATATTGTGACATGCAAGTATCATACATAGCCTCCATATATCAAATTTTAAATCAAGTTTATTATAGCGGAAAATGTGCAAAAAACAACTAAAAAATTGACTTTGCGGATATAATTATCTATAATGAAAGGAAATGGAATTAGGCAGAGAGGAGACGGGAAAGTGGACGAGAGGAATATTTCTCAAGCGGTGATTCGACGACTGCCTCGTTATTATCGTTATCTGGGAGAATTGTTGGCGCATGATATTGAACGCATTTCTTCGAGTGACTTGAGCAAAAAGATGCGTGTTACGGCATCGCAGATACGACAGGATTTGAACAATTTCGGTGGGTTCGGACAGCAGGGCTATGGTTATAATGTAAAGCATTTGCACGCAGAGATTGGTAAGATTTTGGGACTGAATGTGGCACATAATTATGTCATCATCGGTGCAGGTAAGCTTGGTCAGGCTTTGGCGAATTATGCGTCATTTGAACGGAGCGGATTCTTGTTAAAAGGAATATTTGATGTGAATCCAGAATTGGAAGGCGTAGAAATACGAGGCGTGAAGGTGCAGATGATGTCAAAGTTGTTGGACTTCATCAACAATAACGAAATCGAACTTGCGGTATTGACGATTCCGAAAGAGCGTGCCGCAGAGGTGGCAGAATTGCTTGCAGATACAAAGCTAAAAGGCATATGGAATTTCGCGCATACGGATTTACATTTGCCGGAGCGTATTATCGTGGAGAATGTACACTTGTCGGAAAGCTTAATGCAGCTTTCATATAAGGTGGCAAGGCGTTATGAGGACGAGACAGGTGAATCGAGGTGACAGAGGTGAAGACTTATAGCAGAGTATATGCGAGAATTGATTTGGATGCAATTGCATACAATATGGAACAGATGAAGCGGAATTTACCTGCGGACACCAAGATCATTGCGGTGATTAAGGCGGATGGCTATGGACATGGAGCAGTTCCCATAGCAGAGCTGTTACAGGGGATGGAGGAAGTCTGGGGCTTTGCAGTTGCGACACTGGATGAAGCGGTTGTGCTTCGTGCAGCAGGCATGCAGAAGCCCATTTTGGTCTTAGGGTGCGTGTTCCCGGATCAGTATTTAGAGATGTTAAAGCACGATATTCGTATGAATGTGTATACAGAAGAGATGGCTGAATCCATTTCGCGCATGGCAGCGAGTGAGGGCTTGACAGCGCATATGCACATCAAGCTGGATACCGGTATGGGAAGGCTTGGATTTGAGATTAGTGAATCAGCAGCAGATGCAATTGCGCGGATTGCAGAGATGAAGAATGTAGATATGGAAGGCATCTTTACGCATTTTGCAAAAGCTGATGAGGTTGACAAAAGCTTTACATATAAGCAGATGCAAGAATTCAATTGGATGGTGGAGCTCTTACAGAAAAAAAACATTCGCTTTTCTTATGCGCACTGTGCCAATAGTGCGGCAATTATTGATGTGAAAGAGGCTGCTTTTGATTTGGTGCGTGCGGGAATTTCCATTTATGGTCTATATCCATCAGAAGAAGTACAAAAGGAGCAGGTGAAATTACGTCCGGCTTTAGCACTTAAGAGTCATGTAGCGTTTGTAAAAGAGATTGAAGCAGGAACGCCGATTAGTTACGGTGGAAGCTTTGTGGCAGAAAAGCCGATGCGGATTGCTACAATTCCGGTTGGATATGCGGATGGCTACCCACGAAATCTTTCAAATACGGGCTATGTGCTGATTCGCGGGAAAAAAGCGCCGATTGTCGGTCGCGTTTGTATGGATCAGTTTATGGTTGATGTCACAGAGATTGAGGGCACAAGTTTCGGTGACAAAGTAACTTTAATAGGAGTGGACGGAACAAGAAGCATTTCCGTAGAGGATTTGAGTGTGTGCTCGGGAAGATTTCCGTATGAATTTGTCTGTGATTTAGGAAAGCGCATCCCGCGTGTCTATGTAAAGAATGGCACGGTATTAGAGCAAGTAGACTATTTTGCATAAATTCCAACGTGGTCTGGAATACATCTGAGAAAACTGGAGATACTGGGTTTATCAAAGGAAATCGGAGTGTGAACAGAGTGCAGATTAGACGAGGAGATATCTTTTACGCAGATTTAAGTCCGGTTGTCGGCTCAGAACAGGGTGGGATTCGCCCGGTGCTGATACTTCAAAATGACATTGGGAACAGACACAGCCCGACTGTAATTTGCGCAGCGATTACGTCAAAGATGAACAAGGCAAAATTGCCGACTCACGTAGAGATAGATGCAAACAGATACCAGATTGTAAGGAATTCAGTGGTCTTATTAGAACAGATTCGGACGATTGATAAGCAACGTTTGAAAGAACTGGTTTGTCATGTGGATCAGAGATTGATGATGCGTGTAGATGAGGCTTTAAAGGTGAGTCTGTCATTGCGTACATAATCGTGGATTTGAACTGTACAAATAACCAAAACGGTGTTAGAATATGGAAATGTAATGAAATACGGAAAGAGGGATTGAAGATGTCAGGACATTCAAAATTTGCCAATATCAAGCATAAAAAAGAGAAGAATGATGCGGCAAAGGGAAAGATTTTTACAAAGATTGGCAGAGAGCTTGCAGTAGCGGTCAAGGAAGGTGGCGGAGCAGATCCGGCAAACAACAGCAGACTGCGAGATGTGATTGCAAAAGCAAAGGCAAACAATATGCCGAATGACAATATTGAGAGAAGCATTAAGAAAGCAGCAGGCGATGCGAATGCTGCAAATTATGAGCACGTTACATATGAGGGCTATGGGCCGAATGGTACAGCAATTATTGTAGATGCTTTGACGGACAACAAGAACCGTACTGCATCGAATGTGAGAAATGCATTTACAAAGGGAAATGGTAATGTCGGAACGCCGGGCTGTGTGTCTTTTATGTTTGATAAGAAGGGACAGATTATCGTTGCGAAAGAAGATTGTGATTTGGAAGCCGATGATTTGATGATGACTGCTTTGGATGCGGGCGCAGAGGATTTCTTGGAGGAAGAAGACAGCTTTGAGATTTTGACAGACCCAGATACCTTTAGTGAGGTGCGTGAGTCATTAGAAGCAGCGGGAATTTCGATGGTAAGTGCAGAGCTTACGATGATTCCGCAGACGTATGTAGAGTTGACGGATGAAAAGGATATTAAGAATATTCAGAAGACTTTGGACCTTTTGGAAGAGGACGATGACGTACAGGAAGTGTACCACAACTGGGATGAGTAATCCTTACGAAGGAGGAAGCAAGATGAGCGACTATAGAATTGAGACCAAATGTATTCAGTCAGGATACACCCCGAAGAATGGAGAGCCGCGTGTTGTTCCGATTTACCAGAGCACGACCTTCAAATATGAGAACAGCGACGCGATGGGCAGATTGTTTGATTTAGAGGATTCCGGCTATTTTTATACCAGATTGCAGAATCCGACCAACGATGCGGTGGCAGCAAAGATTTGTGATATGGAGGGTGGTGTAGCAGCTATGCTCACATCTTCCGGTCAGGCAGCGAATTTCTATGCGATTATGAATATTGCAGAGGCAGGAGATCATATTATCTGTTCTTCCGCAGTGTACGGCGGTACATTTAATTTGTATGCACATACGATTCGCAAGATGGGAATTGAGGCAACTTTTGTAGACCCGGATTGTTCCGCAGAAGAGCTTAATGCAGCTTTTCGCGAGAATACAAAGGCGGTTGTTGGAGAGACCATTGCAAACCCGGCGCTCAATGTACTTGATTTCGAGAAGTTTGCAAATGCGGCACACGCTCACGGCGTGCCGTTGATTGTTGACAATACCTTTGCAACACCAATTAACTGTAGACCGTTTGAGTGGGGCGCAGATATTGTGACACATTCGACAACGAAGTATATGGATGGTCACGCAAGCTGTGTAGGCGGATGTATTGTAGACAGTGGTAATTTTGACTGGGATGCACATGCAGATAAATTTCCGGGACTTACCACACCGGACGAGACCTATCATGGATTGGTATATACCGAGAGATTTGGCAAGGGTGCTTATATTACAAAAGCAACTGCACAGATGATGCGCGATCTTGGTTCGATTCAGTCACCGCAGAATGCGTTTCTTTTGAATCTTGGTTTAGAGACCTTGCATTTGAGGATGCCGAGACATTGTGAGAATGCAGTGAAGGCAGCACAATACTTACAGAATCACGAGAAGATTGCTTGGGTGAATTGCCCGTCTTTGGAAGGCGACAAGTATTATGATTTGGCGCAGAAATATATGCCGAACGGCACTTGTGGTGTTATCACCTTCGGTGTGAAGGGTGGCAGAGATGCCTGCGTGAAGATGATGGATAGCTTGCAGATGATTGCGATTGTGACACATGTTGCAGATGCAAGAAGCTGTGTGCTTCATCCGGCGAGCCATACACATCGCCAGATGAATGAGCAAGAGCTTATGGAGGCAGGTGTACAGCCGGACCTCATTCGCTTTAGTGTCGGTATTGAGAATATTGAGGACATTATTGCAGATTTGGAGCAGGCATTGGCGCAGGTGTAAGTTTTGCGTGACTTAATTTGTTTTTAGGCTTTATTTTGGGGCACTGGTGAAGAGAACTTCATCCAGTGCCCTGTTTTGTTGCGAATAATGTTCTTTAAAATGCAACATACTAACAAAAACTAAAAGGAGTGTATCGAAATGAGCCAAGAGAGCAAAGAAGAAGTGCGGGCAGAAATTAAAGAAACCGGAAGTATTGAACTTGAAAATGGAAAAAAACATCACAAAATCAAAGTATTTACCATTATCGGAGAAATTGAAGGTCATGAAGCGGCTTCAGCAAACACAAAGGCGACAAAATATGAACACCTACTTCCGCAACTTGCAGAATTGGAAGAAAGCGAAGAGATACAAGGTGCTCTCTTTTTGCTAAATACATTGGGCGGAGATGTAGAGGCAGGTCTTGCGATTGCAGAGATGATTGCATCACTTAGCAAGCCTACGGTATCACTGGTGTTGGGAGGCAGTCACTCCATTGGAGGGCCATTGGCAGTTGCTGCGGATTATTCATTTATTGTGCCGTCAGGTACGATGGTTGTACACCCGGTGCGGTCTTCGGGGATGTTTATTGGAGTAAAGCAAAGTTACATCAATATGGTTCGCACGCAAGATCGGATTACAAACTTTTTGTCAAAACACTCAAGAATCAGTCAAGAAAGAGTAGAACAACTGATGTTAAATCCAACAGAGCTTGTAAAAGACGTTGGGACAATGCTCGAAGGTGAAGAGGCCGTAAAAGAAGGCTTGATAGATGAAGTCGGAGGAATGAAGGATGCGCTTGAAAAGCTACATTCTATGATAGAGGAAAGCGTTTACTTACCCTAGAATTTATGCTATAATTTATCTCTGTAGGAATTGATTTTTATCTGTTGGGAGAGATACAGAGATGCTATTTGAAAACATTGCAATCATTGATGAAAACTTTGAACATAAAGAGAATTGTTATGTGGGCATTTTAGGAGACAGAATTGATTTCATAGCAAGGCAGATGCCGGAGGATGCCGAGAAGTATGGAGATGTTTATGACGGCACAGGCAAGGTGCTTCTTCCGGGTTTTGTGAATGCACACAGCCATTCTGCGATGACTTTATTGCGTGGATATGCGGAGAATCTTGCGCTTTCCGACTGGTTGAACACAAGGATTTTTCCGTTTGAGGCCAAGCTGGATGATGAGGCGATTTATGATGGCACGATGCTGGCGGCAGCGGAGATGCTGCGTTTTGGTATCACCTCTACTACGGATATGTATTTTGGTGCGGAGGCGAACAGCAAAGCTGTTTTAGATAGCGGTATCAAGATGAATCTGGGCGTTCCGGTCACTTGTTTTGATGAGCGCGGAATTCAGGAGATGCCTGTGCATCAGGAATGGAAAGGGAATATCGAAGCGTATCACGGTGCGGGCGATGGAAGGCTTCTTATGGATCTTGCGATACATGCGGAGTATACATCCACGCCAAGAATTGTGCAAGAGACAGCAGCACTTGCCGGCGAGTGGGGACTTCGTTTGCAGACGCATCTGTCAGAGACAAAGTCTGAACATGAGGAATGTAAGGCGCGTCACGGTGGGATGACGCCGGCGCAATATTTCAGTTCACTTGGTGCTTTTGATGTTCCAATGACGGCAGCGCATTGTGTATGGCTGGAAGGAGAAGATTTTGATATTCTACGAGACAAAGGTGTGACTGTTGCGTCTTGCCCGATAAGCAATCTGAAGCTTGCCAGTGGTTTTGTGGATGCGACAACTATCTTGAAGCACAAGATAAATTTTGCTTTGGGAACGGACAGTGTGGCGAGCAATAATAATTTGAATATGTTTGAAGAGATGAAGATGTTTGCAACCTTGTTTAAAGCGACTTCGGGAGACCCGACAGCCATCACTCCCACGCAAGCTTTATATGCAGCGACGAGAGCCGGAGCTGTATCACAAGGCAGGATGGATACCGGGCTTATAAAAGAGGGATTCAAGGCGGATTTGATTGTGTTGGATGTTGCATCTGCACCGCATATGCGTCCTTGCCACAATCTTTTGAACAACCTTGTCTTTTCGGCAATTGGCAGTGAGGTTGCGCTGACAATGGTCGATGGAAGGGTGCTTTATGAGAATGGACTTTATACGAGCTTAGATATAGAGGCATGTATATACAACGCGGAACAATCTTTTGCAAGAGTAAAAAATCGCATGAAATAAATGGGGTGGTGACATTCATTTTTTCAAGTGGTATACTAAGTACAATATGTGAAAAAATAGGGGGAACTTTATGGCTTCAAAGAAGAAGGGCAGAAAGCCAAGTGCATCAAGTAAGAGCAAGGCACAGACAACTTCCCGAAAGAAATCGGGTGAGGCAAAGGGCTTTCTGAAGGATGAGATTATGATACTGGGAACACTGGCTGTCAGTGTTTTGCTTATTATCAGCAACTTTGGTTTGGGAGGTTTTGTCGGTGATGCTGTCTCCGGTGTGCTTTTTGGTATATTTGGAATGATAGCGTATGTATTTCCGATTTTGCTATTCGTGGGGGTTACCTTTGGAACTTCGAATCGAGGAAACCGTCTGGCTTACATAAAGATAGCAGCATGTGTCGTCGTGGGGCTTATGATTTGCCTGTTGTTCCAGTTGGTGATGGGCGGCTATATTGCAGATACAGAATTAAGTGATTATTATGAGATGTCGCGCATGCACAAGGATGGCGGCGGATGGCTTGGCGGTCTGCTGGTGAATTTATTGTGTCCGGCAATCGGTGTGATTGGTACTTATGTAATGAGTATTGTGATTTGCATTATTTGTCTTGTAATCATTACAGAAAAGTCATTCCTTGCCGGTGTGAAAACAGGCAGTAAGAAAGCATACGATACTGCGAAGGCAGATGTTATTCGCCGCAGGGAGCAGGCTGCCGAAAATAGAGAGAGACAGAAGGAGCAAAGTGAAGAGAGAAGAAAAGACAGGGTGGTATCTGGGGTGTCGTTTGATACAACTTTAGATAAAAAATCACCGGAACTGCGTGAATTGAAGACGAAAGAGACAGTAGGACCACTGCCGACGAAGGATACACTCTTTACTGCTGAAGAGGAGTCGGGACAGCTTGTAATCAGCAGGGCACAGCCGCTTACGGAGACAGAGCAGAGTGCGCCTGTGAAGGAAGAAAAGACAAGCCATCAGATTACGAAGGAAAGCCGAAAAGAGGTGGCGCAGGAAGCTGCAAGCGTGGAAGTGGAGATACAAAAGCAGGAGAATAAGCCGAAGCGTGCATACCAGTTTCCACCGATGCGTTTATTGCAACGCGGAAGAAATACGGGAGGGGACTCTGATGCGCATTTGCGCGAGACTGCGATGAAGCTACAACAAACTTTGCGTGATTTTAATGTAAATGTTACCGTTACAAATGTAAGCTGTGGCCCGTCTGTAACAAGGTATGAGTTACAACCAGAACATGGGGTAAAGGTAAGCAAGATTGTTGCACTTGCAGATGATATCAAGCTGAATCTTGCGGCTTCGGATATTCGTATTGAGGCGCCGATTCCGGGAAAAGCAGCAGTCGGCATTGAGGTCCCGAATCAAGAGAACAGCGCTGTGATGCTGCGTGATTTGTTAGAGTCAGACGAGTTCAAGCGACATGAGTCAAAGATTGCATTTGCAACCGGCCGTGATATTGCGGGAAAGGTTGTGATTTCGGATATTGCGAAGATGCCGCATGTATTGATTGCGGGGGCAACCGGTTCCGGTAAGTCTGTTTGTATTAACACCTTGATTATGAGTATTTTGTATAAGGCTTCACCGGATGATGTGAAGATGATTATGATTGACCCGAAGGTGGTTGAGCTTAGTGTCTACAATGGCATTCCGCATCTATTGATTCCGGTTGTGACAGACCCGAAAAAGGCTGCGGGCGCACTCAATTGGGCGGTGGCAGAGATGACGCATCGCTATCAATTATTTGCAGAGTACAATGTGCGCGATTTGAAGGGGTATAATGCAAAGGTAGAATCTATTTCGGATATTGAGGATGAAGATAAGCCACAGAAGCTTCCACAGATTGTGATTGTTGTGGATGAGCTTGCCGATTTGATGATGGTTGCACCTGGAGAAGTAGAGGAAGCAATTTGTCGTTTGGCACAGCTTGCAAGGGCTTGTGGAATTCATTTGGTGCTTGCGACGCAGAGGCCATCTGTCAATGTTATCACCGGTCTGATTAAGGCAAATATGCCTTCGCGTATTGCGTTTGCAGTTTCTTCCGGTGTGGATTCGCGTACGATTATTGATATGAATGGTGCGGAAAAGTTGCTTGGAAAGGGCGATATGCTTTTCTATCCGGCGGGATATCCAAAACCGGTGCGTGTGCAGGGGTCATTTGTATCTGATAAAGAGGTACAGGCAGTAGTCGAGTATTTGAACAGCCACAGCGACGGTGCGAACTATAACGAAGAGATTACAAAGCATGTGAATCAGAACAGTGCAGGAGCTGCGATGACGCAGGCAAGCAACGGTGGCGGTGACGACAGAGATGTCTACTTTGCAGACGCCGGACGTTTTGTGATTGAGAAGGATAAGGCATCGATTGGGATGCTACAGCGTGTGTTTAAGATTGGATTTAACCGTGCAGCGCGCATTATGGACCAGTTGGCAGATGCCGGAGTTGTCGGTGAGGAAGAAGGCACGAAACCAAGAAAAGTACTGATGAGTATGGAACAGTTTGAACAGTACATTGAAGAATATTTATAATTTTGCAAATGTTTGCAAAGTGGAAAGAGGAAATGATGGCATATTTAATTGATGGAAAACAGATTTCAGCACAGATTAAGGAGGAGTTAAAGGAGCAGGTAACGGCATTAAAAGAAAAGGGTGTGGTGCCGTGCTTGGCGGTGATTCAAGTGGGCAGCGACCCGGCATCTACCGTATATGTTGGGAATAAGAAGAAGGCCTGCGCTTACATAGGGATTGAGTCGCTTTCTTATGAGCTTGCGGAGACTGTTTCGCAGGAGGAGCTACTTACATTGATAGCAGACCTGAATGCAAATGAAAAGGTGAATGGCATACTTGTACAGCTTCCGTTGCCGAAACATATTGATGAGCAGACGGTCATTCACGCAATTGCACCGGAAAAAGATGTTGATGGTTTTCACCCGGAGACGGTTGGCAATATGTGTATTGGAACGAAGGGGTTCCTGCCTTGTACACCAGCGGGCGTGATTGAGTTGTTAAAGAGAAGTGACATTGAGATTGCGGGTAAAGAATGTGTGGTTATTGGAAGAAGCAATATTGTGGGTAAGCCGATGGCGATGTTGTTGCTTCGCGAGAATGGTACGGTGACGATTGCACATTCCAGAACAAAAGACTTGAAGGAAGTGACAAGACGAGCGGATATTCTGGTAGTGGCAATCGGAAAGCCGAAGTTTGTGACGGCTGATTATGTCAAAGAAGGCGCGGTTGTCATTGATGTGGGAATACATAGAAATGAGCAGAATAAATTGTGCGGTGATGTAGACTTTGAAGATGTTGTTTCGAAGGTTCGTGCGATTACGCCGGTGCCTGGTGGTGTAGGCCCGATGACTATTGCAATGCTGATGCATAATTGTGTAAAAAGCATTGAAATTTAGGCCTAAAAAAGGTATAATAAAACAAATAGAGTGACAGAGTCATTCAAATAAAAAGGAGGACCGGATTATGGCCAGATTTACATTACCAAGAGACATTTATCACGGAAAAGGAAGTCTAGCAGAACTAAAGAATTTAAAGGGCAAAAGAGCAATCGTTGTTGTTGGCGGCGGCGCGATGAGACGTCAGGGATTCTTAGATAAGGCAGTGAATTATCTGAAGGAAGCCGGTATGGAAGTTGAGTTGTTTGAAGGGGTAGAACCAGACCCGTCAGTAGAGACTGTTATGAAGGGTGCAGAGGCGATGCGTGCATTTGAACCGGACTGGATTGTAGCGATGGGCGGAGGTTCTCCGATTGATGCAGCAAAGGCAATGTGGGCATTTTATGAATATCCGGAAGTAACCTTCGAGGATTTGATTATTCCGTTTAACTTCCCGGAATTAAGACAGAAGGCAAAGTTTGCAGCGATTCCGTCAACTTCGGGAACTGCGACAGAGGTAACAGCATTTGCAGTTATCACAGATTATGCAAAGGGTATTAAGTACCCGTTGGCAGACTTTAACATTACACCAGATGTTGCGATTGTTGATTCAGAGTTAGTGGAAGCACTTCCGGCTCATCAGGTTGCATACACCGGTATGGATGCATTGACACATGCGGTTGAGGCTTATGTTTCGACTTTGAATTGTGTATATACTGACCCGCTTGCAATTCAGGCAATTGAGATGGTATTTGATTATCTTCCGGCTTCATTTAATGGGAATATGGAAGCAAGACATCAGATGCATGATGCACAGTGCCTCGCAGGTATGTCATTTACGAATGCGTTGTTAGGTATCGTTCACTCGATGGCACATAAGACCGGAGCTGTATTCTCAACCGGACATATTACACACGGTTTGGCGAATGCAATGTACTTACCATATGTAATCAAATACAATGCAAAGGATCCGGTTGCGGCAAAACGTTATGCAGAGATTGCTCGCAAAGTAGGACTTGAGGGTGCTTCTGAGAAAGCATTGATTAACAGCTTGTGCAAGAAGATTGATGAATTCAATGTGATTCTCGGTATTCCGGCAACCTTAAAGGATTTCGGAATTATCGAAGAGGAATTCAAAGAGAAGATTGCTACAATTGCAGAGAATGCAGTGGCTGATGCTTGTACAGGTTCGAATCCGAGACCAATTGATCCTGCAACGATGGAACGCTTATTTACATGTATCTACTATGGTACAGAAGTAGATTTCTAGAATTAGGAGATGATTGGAAAGCAGGTGCGAATTTCTTGACACCTGCTTTCTTTTCCATTAACATAATGAATGAAAGAAAAAGACTGGGAGGTACAGTATGTACAAGATAGTAAAAGCCAAAAAGCTGGCAGATAAGATATATCTCATGGATGTGGAAGCACCAAGAGTCGCAAAGCACTGCGAGCCGGGACAGTTTATCATCGTAAAGCTCGATGAAAAGGGAGAGAGAATTCCGCTTACCATCTGTGATTATGACAGAGAAGCAGGAACCATCACCATTGTGTTCCAGACCATAGGGGCTTCGACCGAGAGAATGGCACATTTGGGTGTCGGCGACTCTTTCCGCGATTTCACCGGACCACTTGGATGTGCATCTGAGTTTGTGCATGAAGATATCGAATCCCTAAAGAATAAGAAGATTCTGTTTGTAGGTGGTGGCGTTGGAGCTGCGCCTGTGTACCCACAGGTAAAGTGGTTGCATGAGCATGGTGTACAAGCAGATGTTATTATTGGTTCAAAGACGAAGGATATGCTCATTTTAGAGCAGGAGATGGCGGCTGTTTCCGGCAACTATTATCCGTGTACCGATGACGGTTCTTACGGACATGCAGGTATGGTTACCACAAAGATTGAGAAATTGGTCGAAGAGGGCAACAAATATGATGTTTGTATCGCCATCGGGCCGATGATTATGATGAAGTTTGTATGTCTCTTGACAAAGAAGCTTGGTATTCCGACCATCGTAAGTATGAATCCGATTATGGTGGATGGTACCGGTATGTGTGGTGCGTGTCGTTTGCAGGTGGGAGATGAGATTAAGTTTGCTTGCGTAGACGGACCAGAGTTTGACGGACATTTGGTAGACTTCGACCAGGCGATGAAGAGACAGCAGATGTATAAGACAAAAGAAGGCCGTGCACTCCTGAAAGTGCAGGAGGGAGATACACATCACGGCGGCTGCGGACATTGTGGAGGTGACGAGTAATGGCTGATGTATTAAAGAAGGTTCCGGTAAGGGAACAGGATCCAAAGGTTCGCGCAACGAACTTTGAAGAGGTGTGCTTGGGATATAATCAGGAAGAGGCAATGGAAGAAGCTGCACGTTGTATCAATTGTAAGAACGCAAAGTGTGTGGAAGGGTGTCCGGTAGCGATTGACATTCCGGGATTTATCCACGAGGTCAAGGAGGGGAATATAGAGGAGGCCTATAAGATTATCGGGAAATCCTCTGCACTTCCGGCTATCTGTGGACGTGTCTGCCCACAGGAATCGCAGTGTGAAGGCAGATGTATTCGCGGTATTAAAGGCGAGCCGGTATCCATTGGAAAGCTGGAGCGTTTTGTCGCGGATTATGCATTAGAGAATGATATCAAGCCGGAGAAGGCAGCGTGTTGCAATGGACACAAGGTAGCTGTGATTGGTTCCGGCCCGGCAGGACTTACCTGTGCCGGTGATTTGGCAAAATTAGGCTATGATGTGACTGTATTTGAAGCACTTCACGAGCTTGGCGGTGTGTTGGTATATGGAATACCAGAATTCCGTCTGCCGAAGCAGAAAGTAGTAGCTAAGGAAATCGAGAAGGTAAGAGAGCTTGGTGTTAAGTTTGAGAAGAATGTCGTGATTGGAAAGTCTACTACGATAGACCAATTGATTGAGGATGAAGGCTTTGAAGCAATCTTTATTGGTTCAGGAGCAGGACTTCCAAAGTTCATGGGGATTCCGGGCGAGAATGCAAATGGTGTATTCTCTGCAAATGAATATTTGACAAGAAGCAACCTGATGAAAGCGTTTGATGATTCCTATGATACCCCGATTGCGGCAGGCCAAAAGGTGGCTGTTGTTGGTGGCGGTAACGTGGCGATGGACGCAGCAAGAACTGCACTTCGTCTCGGCGCTGAGGTAAGCATCGTATACAGACGCAGCGAGGAAGAGCTTCCGGCGAGAGTGGAAGAAGTACATCACGCAAAGGAAGAAGGCATTATCTTTGAATTGCTGACCAATCCGACCGAGATTTTGGTTGACGAGAACGGATATGTCAAGGGAATGAAGTGTGTACGTATGGAGCTTGGAGAACCGGATGCATCCGGCAGAAGAAGACCGGTAGTTGTAGAAGGTTCTGAGTTTGAGATGGAGTTAGACACGGTGATTATGTCACTTGGGACTTCCCCGAATCCGCTTATATCTTCAACAACAGAAGGCTTGGAAGTGAACAAGTGGAAATGTATCGTCGCAGACGAGGAGACAGGAAAGACCACCAAAGAGGGTGTGTATGCCGGTGGAGATGCTGTGACAGGCGCCGCAACGGTTATTTTGGCGATGGGTGCCGGAAAAGCCGGAGCAAAAGGAATTCACGAATATTTGAGTAATAAATAGTTTTTTTTAATATCAATTTGGGACGTAGTAAAATTGAATTTTACTACGTCCCAAATTGCGTTTAGGGGTGTCCCGTTTTGAAAAAAACTGTGTCATTTTGTGTGGGATTCTGGTATACTAATACAACGGAATTCTTTATGGGAGGATGGTTGTATGCAACTTGCGATGATAACCGCGCTGGGTGTTGGTGGAGCTACGGTACTTGGTGTTTTAATTGGATTTTTGTTTCAAAAAGTTCCACATAAATATAATGATGCAATTCTAGGTTTTGCGGCGGGGATTATGCTTGCAGCAGCGGTGATTGGTTTGATTGTTCCATCTTTGGAGGAGGGGAATGTATGGGTTACGGTTCTCGGTGTTTTAACAGGCGCTGTTTTTTTGAATTTGGCGGATAAAGCTACACCTCATCTGCATCGGATTACCGGTGTAGACCAAGAAACGCATGCAGAAGGGCAAAGTCAGATTGATAAGGTGATGTTGTTTGTGCTGGCGATTGCTATCCACAACTTGCCGGAAGGAATTGCGGCTGGTGTCGGTTTTGGAAGTGAGAATGTAGGGAATGCGATTACGGTTGCACTCGGTATTGCCTTGCAGAATATCCCAGAGGGTATGGTGATTGTTTCACCATTGATTATGGCAGGTATTAAAAAGCGCCGTGTCTTTGCGATTGCGAGTTTCACAGGTATTATTGAAGTGATTGGAACAATGATTGGATTTTTTGCTGTCGCTCTTGCAACTGCAGTCCTTCCATTTGCGTTGGCGTTTGCAGGTGGAACGATGATTTATGTAGTGAGTGACGAGATGATTCCAGAGACACACAGTCACGGATATGAGCGTATGGCAACGTATGCATTACTCTTTGGCTTTATTACGATGCTGATTATGGATTTTTATATTGGATAATTGGAAGGAAGTTTCTATGGAGAAATCTGTATTTGAATTGATATACGAGGTTGTGAAGCAGATTCCGAGAGGAAAGGTAGCCACTTATGGGCAGGTAGCCGCTTTGGCGGGCAATAAAAGGTGGGCGCGTGTGGTTGGTTACGCCTTGCATGCGAATCCAGACCCGGAGCATATTCCCTGTCATCGTGTCGTGAATCGTTTGGGTGAGGTATCAAAAGTCTTTGTATTTGGCGGCGAGAACCGACAGATAGAGCTTTTGGAGTCAGAGGGCGTTGTCTTCACAGACGGGCGCGTAGATTTGGAGCTCTATCGTTGGAGTCGTATTACACTTGAGATGCTGGAAGAGGAAATGAAATGAGAATTACAGTGATTACTGTTGGGAAAATTAAAGAGAAGTACCTGAAAGATGCGATTGCAGAGTACAGCAAGCGTTTGAGCAAGTACAGCAAGTTGGAGATTCTGGAAGTCGCAGACGAAAAGACGCCGGAGAATGCCAGTGAGGTCGTGGAGGATGCCATTCGCGCGAAGGAGGCAGAGCGCATCTTAAAGCATATCAAAGAAGATGCGTATGTGGTTACATTGGAAATACAAGGTAAGCAACTGACTTCAGAGGAGCTGGCAGAGAAGATAGAAAAATTGGGCGTGCAGGGTGTGAGCCATATTGCATTTGTGATTGGAGGCTCGATAGGGCTGGGCAAGGAAGTCCTTGCGCGTTCGGACTACGCACTTAGCTTTTCAAAGATGACTTTCCCGCATCAGTTGATGCGTGTGATACTATTGGAGCAGGTATATCGGAGCTATCGGATAATCAACGGGGAACCGTATCATAAGTAGGAAAATGAATAGAAATCTTATTAAAAGAATTGGAGGTACAGTTATGAGAAATGAAAAATCAGAAGTTCTTGGCGGTTGTATTGAAGATACGCCATTATCAGATGAAATCGAAGCAATGGAAAAAGCGGAACAGAGTATGAGGGAAGAGGGCTTGGTTTCGCAGGAAGATGTGAAGTGGGATTAGTTGTTATTGACTTAGACTAAAAGACATATTCTAGAAGAGTGTAAATTATTTTCTAGGATATGTCTTTTTTTCGTTTGTTAAACCTAATAAAAAATCAGTACTAACATCGTAGAGCGCAGCAAGTTTGATTAAATAGTCAGTTGGTATTTGGCGGGTGCCTTTCTCATATCTTCGGTATACTTCTCGTTGACATCCAAGATATTCAGCTACTTGTAACTGCGTCAGCAATGAAGACGCTACAAATGGAGGACAAGTTATTGGACAATTGCAGATTGTGGAGAATAAAATGCACTCCTACTATAGAAGCAGCAAATTGCGCAATAGATAAAATTATAGAAATGAATATTTTTTGAAAATTTACAAGCGTGGCTTTTGTCACGCTTGTATTTTGTTATATGATATGTTAAACTGCAAGCACATCAAACGTGACAGGATTTTATCAAATCATTCATATAACTGTCGCGCTTGCACGCTATTATAGTGCATCTGAATTTCGTGGTGATTCAACCAGAGATTTTCAATTTGATGAAATATAACTGAAATAGGAAGTGATGTGTATGATTGTTATTGTTCTAAATTATTTTTGTTAAAAGTTTACAAGTGTGTATTTGGTGTGTATAATAATGGTTAAAGGAGGAAAAATATGAAGCAAAGGAAGCTGATTAAGATGCTTCAAAATGCAGGCTTTAAATTTGAGCGACACGGCGCAAATCATGATGTATATAAGCGAGGAAACGAGGAGGAACAGATTCCTCGACACAAGGAGATAAATGAAAATCTTGCAAAAGCAATTTTAAAGAAATGGGGGATTTAAACATGAAAGTGATATATCCAGTCATATTTACAGAAACAGATAATAATATTTTGATTGAGGTCCCAGATTTGGCAATTCTAAGCGAAGCAAATGCAGAGGGACAGAAGAAAGGAACAATGGCAGATGCAATCGCAATGGCGCGGGATGCGATTGGAATTCGCTGTATTTCTGCGGAAGACGAAGGAAAGGAATTAGAAAATGTAACTGCTTTGTCGGAGATAGATGTTGCAAAGAGTACATTTGCGGGCGAAGGAACAAGTATCGTGTCTTTGGTAGATGTAGATTTACTTGCATACAGACGTTTGGTAGACAATAAGTCTGTCAGAAGAAACGTCACACTTCCAAATTGGCTAAATGTCGAAGCGGAGAAAGCGTATATTAACGTTTCAAAGATTTTACAAGAAGCGTTAATGGCGGTGCTTGGTGTGGGGAAATAAGGATTGTTTTTTGCCCTAGATAGTGTTAAAATACTATCATTAACGACAGGAGAGATGTGACAGAAGATGCCGATTACAGAGATTTTAGAGCGAAATTGTAAATTGTACGGAGATGAGGTCTGCCTCGTCGAGGTGAATCCGGAGATTAAGGAGAACCGACGCGTGACATGGAAGGAGTTTGAATTGATTGAATCGAATTCACCGACCTATTATCGCCGTGAGATTACGTGGAATGTATTTAATGAGAAGGCGAACCGTTTTGCGAATCTTTTGATTCAACGTGGAATCAAAAAAGGTGATAAGGTTGCCATTCTTTTGATGAACTGCTTAGAGTGGCTGCCGATTTATTTTGGTATTCTGAAGACGGGAGCTTTGGCGGTGCCGTTGAACTTCCGATATTCTGCGGATGAGATTAAGTATTGTGTTGAGCTTGCGGAAGCGGATGTGTTGGTTTTTGGACCGGAGTTTATCGGACGTGTAGAGGAGATTGCGGACGAGATTATCGAGAATCGTTTGTTGTACTATGTGGGACAGGGCGCACCGCTCTATGCGGAGAACTATTTATCAAAGACGATGAATTGCTCCAGCCAGTCACCGAATATTGTGTTGACAGACGAGGATGATGCGGCGATTTATTTTTCTTCGGGTACGACAGGCTTCCCGAAGGCAATTTTACATAATCATATGAGTTTGGTACATGCGTGTAAGGTAGAACAGAATCATCACAGTACGACAAGGGACGATGTGTTCCTGTGTATTCCGCCTTTGTATCACACCGGTGCGAAGATGCATTGGTTTGGCAGCTTCTTAGAGGGTGGAAAAGCCGTGCTTTTAAAGGGGACGAACCCAGAGGCAATTTTACGCACGGTTTCAGAGGAGAGATGTTCGATTGTCTGGCTCTTAGTACCTTGGGCACAGGATATTTTGGATGCGCTTGATCGTGGTGATTTTAAGGTTGAGGATTATGAGCTTGAGCAGTGGAGACTGATGCATATTGGAGCACAGCCGGTGCCACCGAGCCTGATTAAGCGTTGGAAGACATATTTCCCGCACCATCAGTACGATACCAACTATGGTTTGAGTGAGTCGATTGGACCGGGCTGTGTACATCTTGGTGTGGAGAATATCCATAAGGTAGGTGCGATTGGAAAGGCCGGTTATGGCTGGAAGACGAAGATTGTAGATGAGAACCGTGTGGAGGTTCCGAAGGGAGAGGTCGGTGAGCTTGCTGTTTTTGGACCGGGTGTGATGACTTGTTATTATCACGATGAAAAGGCAACCGCAGAAGTGATGGATGCAGAGGGCTGGTTGTATACTGGGGATATGGCACAGGAAGATGAAGATGGATTCATCTATCTGGTTGACCGTAAGAAGGATGTCATCATCAGTGGCGGTGAGAATTTATATCCGGTACAGATTGAAGATTTTATCCGTGAATATGATGCGGTAAAGGATGTTGCAGTCATTGGACTTCCGGATAAGCGCTTGGGAGAGATTGCAGCAGCAATTATTGAGGTGAAGCAGGGCTACGAATGTACAGAGGAAGATATCGAGAAATTCTGTCTCAAGCTTCCGCGTTACAAACGCCCGAAGAAGATTATTTTGGCAGATATTCCGAGAAATCCAACAGGAAAGATTGAAAAGCCAAAGCTCCGCAAGATTTACTGTGGAGAGAGCGTAGTTGCGACACAAAACAAGTCATAAGAACGTAAAAAAGTAAGGGACAAAAGAGCCCTTACTTTTTCTTTTTGGTTCGCCCTACAAGATAGTCGATTGATACGTCATAAAGGTCTGCAAGTTTGATAAAGACCTCTATGGGCACATTGAGCTTCCCTAGTTCGTACTTAGAATAGGTGGTTTGCTTGACGTTTAGGTAGTCGGCGAGTTCTGTCTGCACCTTGTCGTGGTCTTCGCGTAGATTGCGAATGTTTTCATAAACCATAGGAACACCTCACTTATCTTTTGTACTTGTAGTTTTATTATAGAAAAGTCTGCAACGGACTATAGGAAAAAGTCCAAAAAGGAATAAAATTGACAAGCAAAGGGGGATTTCGTATAATAGGCTACATAGAAAAAAGGAGGAGATTACGATGCGAGTCATTGCCGGAAGTGCCAAAAGAATGCAATTAAAGACGATTGATGGGATGGATACCAGACCGACCACAGACCGTATCAAGGAGACTTTGTTTAATATGATTTCTGAGTATCTTGCAGACTCTACATTTTTGGATTTGTTTAGTGGAAGCGGTGCGATTGGGATTGAGGCTCTGAGCAGAGGCGCGGCGCATGCGGTTTTTGTAGAACAGAACCCAAAGGCGGTGCAGTGTATTCGGGAGAATCTTTCGATTACGAAGTTGGACAATCGTGCAGAAGTGATTGCGACAGATGCTTTATCGGCACTTGCTCGTTTAGAGAATGATAGAGCCTTTGATTATATTTTTATGGACCCGCCGTATAATCAACTGTTGGAGAAGCAGGTGTTACAGTATTTGTCGAACACGCGTCTTTTGTCAGCAGATGGGCTTATTATTATAGAAGCTTCTTTGGAGACAGATTTTTCTTATGTTGATGAATTTGGTTTTGCGCTTGTAAAGGAGAAGCTGTATAAGACAAACAAGCACATTTTTATTGAGTGGATGAATGAGGGAGAAAGAGAGGGAGCGCAATGTTAAAAGCAATCTATCCGGGAAGTTTTGACCCGCTTACTTACGGGCATCTGGATGTGATTCGCCGTTCGGCGGCACTTGTAGATGAACTAATTATCGGAGTTTTACAGAATAAAGCAAAAATTCCGTTGTTTTCTGTCGAAGAACGTGTTAGAATGGTACAGGAAGTGACGAAAGACTTGGAGAATGTCAAGGTAGTTCCTTTTGAGGGGCTCTTAGTTGCGTTTGCAAAAGAGATGGATGCAAGGCTTGTGATTCGAGGACTTCGCGCGGTTACGGATTTTGAATATGAATTGCAGATGGCACAGACCAATCACAAGTTGGATGATACGATTGAGACTTTATTTATGACGACGAGCTTAGAATATGCGTATCTTAGCTCCAGCACCGTGCGGGAGATTTCAGCATTTGGTGGTGATGTGTCGAAGTTTGTACCGGAGCCGGTTCTGAGAGAGATTGTGAAAAAGAGAAAAGAAGAATACAAGAAGGAGAATGAAGATGAGTAGCCGTATTGAACAGATTATTGAGGAAATTGAGGAGTATATTGACAGCTGTAAGTTCCAGCCGTTATCTACGACAAAGATTATTGTGAACAAGGATCAGATGGATGAGCTTCTCCGTGAGCTTCGTATGAAGACGCCGGATGAGATTAAGCGTTACCAGAAGATTATTGCAAATAAAGATGCCATTTTGGCAGACGCACAGGCAAAGGCGGAGGCGATGATTCAGGAGGCACACATTACGACAAGTGAGCTTGTCAGCGAGCATGAGATTATGCAGCAGGCATATGCACAGGCGAACGATGTTGTAACAGCAGCCACAGAACAGGCTCAGCAGATTTTGGACAATGCCACAAATGATGCGAATGATATCCGTATCGGTGCGATGCAGTATACAAGTGATTTGATGGCACAGGCAGAGAGCATCATCGGACATACTTTGGATAGCTACACCACCAAGTATGACGGTTTGGTGAACTCCCTTCGTGAGTGTTACGACATTGTGCGTGCGAATCGTGCAGAGCTGGAGATTCCGGACAAGTCAGATCGCGGGATTGAAGCCGAGTTTGGGGTAGAACTTATAGACGAATAAAAAGCAGTGCAAGTAAGCTGGTTACCAATGCGGTAATCAGCTTTTCTATTGTGTGGGCGCTAATGGATAGGCGAGTGCCACTCAGCATTGCTCTCGTTTGGGCAAGGGTACAGATGCCGCCAAAGGAAGTTAGGGTTAGCGTGAGTATGTAGGCAATATCGCTGTTTTGGACTGTCCGCAGAATCAAGGGGATTCCGTTTGTGACTTCCAGTATTGCGAGAAATGGCGCAAAAGGAAGCGCTTTTCCGAGCGAAAGGACGATAGAGAAGAGGAGGATATAGCCGCCTACTTTTGTGATGCTGATAAAAGCGTTCATCATACTGGTGTCAAAGATGTCAAAGGAAAAGCACAAG
>JAXJPN010000050.1:0-9514 GCA_036311625.1 Faecalimonas sp. | reverse complement strand
TCTTAGACCCTTATGACGTGTATCGTTTGACCAAAGGTTTGACTCGTTCGTTTGAAGCGTTGTTGAACGATGAAATTGAGCTCAATGTGTTTGACGGAATGATATTACCGCACTTGAAGATGAGCGGCGAAGCGGAGGCTTGTGCTTTCTTGAATACTGAGGGAAGATGTAGCATCCATGCGCATCGACCGTCTATTTGTCGTCTGTTTCCTTTAGGCAGATATTATACAGACGGCGGGTTTCAATACTTTTTGCAAATCCATGAATGTCGCAATGAGAACCGCACGAAGGTCAAGGTGAAGAAGTGGATAGACATGCCAGATTTGAAGCAAAATGATGTGTTTGTACTGGCGTGGCATGACTTTGTGGCAGAGGTGCAGACGAAGCTGATGCAGCCTACAGATGAAGCCTTGTTTAAGAAGATAAATATGTTTTTATTACAACAATTCTATATGGAACCATATGCGGACGAAGATTTCTATACACAATTTCAAGAACGTCTTACAAAAGCAAAGCAAGTGGTAGAAATATTCATAAACGCATCTTAGGAGAAAGCTTATGAGGTATTATCTGGCACCCCTAGAGGGCGTGACAAGCTATGTGTATCGAAATGCGTATCACAAGTACTTTCGTCCGATGGATAAGTATTTTACGCCGTTTATCGTTCCACATAAGGAGAAAAAATTCAGCACAAGAGAAATGAAAGAATTGTCCCCAGAAAATAACAGGGGACTTTTTGTGGTTCCACAACTTCTTACCAATTGTGCAGAAGATTTCTTAAAGACAGCAAGTGATATTACCGAGTTTGGGTATGAGGAGATTAACTTGAATCTGGGCTGCCCCTCAGGAACAGTAGTTGTAAAGAAGAAAGGTGCCGGATTTTTGGCATATCCCGATGAATTGGAACGTTTTTTGGATGCGATTTTTTCAAAGGCCGACTTTCGGATTTCGATAAAGACAAGGATTGGAAAAGAAAATCCAGAGGAGTTCTATCGACTACTGGAACTCTACAACCAATATCCGCTTGCGGAGCTGATTGTACATCCCCGAATACAGACAGATTATTATAAAAACGCGCCAAATTTAGAAATGTTCGATATCGCATATCAGAATGCAAAAATGCCTTTATGTTACAATGGCGATATCTTTACAAAAGAGAAGTTTGAGCACATTCGGTTGCGTTTTCCAAACACGGAATGCGTGATGCTTGGACGAGGAATTATTTCAAATCCAGACTTGGTGAATGAGATTGAAAATGGTTCTAATCTCGATTATGAGGTTTTGTGGGCCTTCCATAATCAGATTTATGAGGAGTATCAGGGCATTAGCTCCGGTGAACGAAATGTATTGTTTAAGATGAAAGAGCTTTGGTCTTATATGGAGAATTTATTTCCAAATTCGGAGAAGCTTATGAAAAAGATAAAAAAGACGGAACGATTGAAAGATTACGAGAAGGTTGTACAGGTGTTGTTTGAACGATGATAAAGGATTATGTTGCATTTGATTTAGAGACAAGCGGTTTGTCGCCGGCAGAAGATGAGATTATAGAGATTGGCGCATTAAAGGTGCGTGATGGAAAGGTCGTTGACCGTTTCATAGAATTTGTAAAGCCCGAGAATCCGATTCCGACAAGTATTACACAGATTACAGGGATTACAAATGCGATGGTTGCAGATGCAAGAGATACAAAAGAGATTATGTGTGACTTTGTGTCTTTTTGTGGTGATGATGTGTTGCTTGGTCATAACATTCTATTTGACTATTCTTTTTGCAA
The DNA here is from genome assembly GCA_036311625.1 of Faecalimonas sp. GTDB lineage: Bacteria > Bacillota > Clostridia > Lachnospirales > Lachnospiraceae > Faecalimonas. The sequence continues at coordinate 7,740 of JAXJPN010000050.1, read as the reverse complement.
GAATTATGCCAAGCGTTATGGACATCCTTTTGAAAAGCAAGGCATTGACACCTTAAAAATTGCACGAAAGGTACATAAGGAATTGCCATCGAAAAGCTTAGGGGCCTTGTGTGCTTATTATGAATTGGTAAATCAAGCGGCACATCGTGCATATCACGATGCACTGGCAACCGCAAAACTATACCAGTGTCTGGCACATCATTTTGAGGAAAAGGAGCCAAAATTGTTTGTGCCGGTGCAATTGCAATACAAGCAAAAAAAGGCACAGCCGGCAACGAAAAAACAGTTAGATTTTTTACAGGCGTTGTGCGAGCAGAATGAGATACAAATGAATAGTATTGATGCATTGACCCGAAGTGAGGCATCAAAAATGATTGATCGGATTCTTTCCGGTGATTGGAGGAACGGACTATGAATATGTATGATTTAATTCTCAAGAAAAAGCGTGGAGAAGCTCTTGCAAAAGAAGAAATCGAATATATGATTACCGCTTATACGAAGGGGGATATACCGGACTACCAGATGTCGGCGATGATGATGGCGATCTGTTTTCAGGGAATGAACCAGGAAGAGACAAAAGACCTTACGATGGCGATGGCGGAAAGCGGTGATATGCTGGATTTGTCTGCAATAGAAGGAATCAAGGTGGACAAACACAGTACCGGTGGCGTTGGAGATAAGACTTCGCTGGTGCTCGGACCATTGGTTGCATCACTGGGTGTTCCGGTTGCAAAGATGTCGGGACGAGGCTTGGGACATACCGGCGGAACGATTGACAAGCTAGAAAGTTTTACAGGTTTTACAACGGCACTCACGAATGAACAGTTTGTTGAGAATGTAAACCGCATTCATATTGCGATTGCCGGACAGACAGCAGATTTGGCGCCGGCAGATAAAAAATTGTATGCTCTTCGTGATGTGACTGGAACAGTAGATCAACTTTCTCTGATTGCGAGCAGTATTATGAGCAAGAAGCTTGCATCCGGTGCAGATGCAATTGTACTGGATGTAAAGACAGGTGACGGTGCATTTATGAAGAATTTGGAGGATGCCGTCTCGCTTGCTGAGGCGATGGTATCTATCGGAACCTTGTCGGGTAGAGATGTAACAGCAGTGATTTCGGATATGGATCAGCCACTTGGTAACGCAGTGGGGAATGCTTTGGAAGTAAAAGAAGCCATTGAAACCTTAAAAGGGTAACGGACCGGAAGATTTTGTTGAGTTGGTATTAACGCTGGGTTCACATATGGTTGTGGCGGCAAAGCAAGCAGCATCTTTAGAAGAAGCGAGGAAACGGTTGGAACAGTCACTGCGTGATGGTTCGGCTTTTGAAAGCTTTAAGCAGTTTATTGTTGCGCAGGGCGGAGCAGAGGAAGAAGTACTGAATCCGGAACTATTACCGAAGGCACGTTATGTTGAAGAGGTTTTGAGTGAAGCTTCTGGTTATGTTGCAAAGATACAGACAGAGGAAATTGGACGTATCTCTTTACTGCTTGGCGGCGGAAGAGAGACGAAAGAGAGCGAGATTGATTTGGCAGTGGGCTTAGTTCTGCATAAGAAGCGCGGGGATGCTGTTACAGTAGGCGAAAGTCTTGCTACCATATATGCAAACAGCAGGGAAAAGCTTGAAATCGCAAAAGAACGCTTAAGGTGTGCATATCATATCACAGAAGAAAGAATAGAAAAAGTACCGGTGATTAAACAAGTTATAAAGACTCCTTTATAAACTTCATAAGGCCACTACTTTGAAGCAATGCAACAAGCGCTGTGCTAGTCATGACGGCGGCAACAGCCTGAAATATGCTTCCCGGCAAGGTGCTCAGCGCAGCTGCAAAGCTATAAAGCATACTATCATAAAGAAAATATCCGCAAATCATAATAAGCTCTGAAGTACAAGCGCAAATGAGCGTTGTGTATCTTTTTGAATTCTTTTTATGTATTAGAATCACCGAAAGCGCCATACCTGATTTGATAAGCAGTGTTGCAGGCGCATAGATCGCATACCCCGAAATGATGTCCGCGAGAACGGAGCCGATTGCAGAGGCAAAGATTGCATATGGTCCGCCGATGATAAAGGCTGACAGTATGATGAAACAATCGCCAAAATTAAAGTACCCAAATGGGAGAGGTACTTTTAAAAATTGTGTTGCTATAAAAATCAAAGCAGCAAATAATGCCGCGTAGATAAGCTTTAATGTTTTGCGGTTTTTCATTGAAAATACTTCCTTTGCATAGCTTTTTTAGCGATTTTCTGCATTGTAGCACCGAACAATTTCAGTGTCAACAAAAAATCCACATAAATGGAAGATGAACGTTGACAAGAGCCCATTCAAACTGGTATGATGTATCGTGTATGAGAATGTACAAGGAGGATGAAAGATGTCAAATACAGACAAGTATCAAAGTCCTTTATCTGAACGTTATGCGAGCAAGGAGATGCAGTACATTTTTTCGCCGGATATGAAGTTCCGCACCTGGAGAAAATTGTGGATTGCACTTGCTGAGACAGAAAAAGAACTTGGCTTATGCCAAAATGGTCAGCCGGTTATCACGGATGAACAGATTGAAGAATTGAAAGCACATGCAGAGGATATCAATTACGATGTGGCAAGAGAGCGTGAAAAACAAGTTCGTCACGATGTAATGAGTCATGTATATGCATATGGGCAGCAATGTCCGAAGGCAGCAGGGATTATTCACCTAGGTGCAACATCCTGCTATGTTGGAGACAATACCGACATTATTGTGATGACAGAAGCACTTCGCTTAGTGAAGAAGAAGTTAGTGAATGTCATTCAGCTTCTTGCGGGATTTGCAGATGCGTATAAAGATTTACCGACATTAGGATTTACCCATTTCCAACCGGCACAACCGACGACAGTCGGAAAGCGTGCGTGTCTTTGGCTGCAGGAATTCCTTTATGATTTGGAAGATTTAGATTATGTGATTTCCACGATGAAGCTTTTGGGTTCCAAGGGTACTACCGGTACACAGGCTTCCTTCTTGGAGTTATTTGACGGAGACCACGAGACCGTTGACAAGATTGACCCAATGATTGCAAAGAAGATGGGTTTTGAGGCTTGTCAGGCAGTGTCCGGTCAGACATATACCAGGAAAGTAGATACCAGAGTTTTGAATGTATTGGCAGGAATTGCAGCAAGCGCTCATAAGATGGCTACTGACATCCGCCTGCTTCAACATTTAAAAGAGATAGAAGAACCATTTGGAAAGAAGCAGATTGGTTCCTCGGCGATGGCGTATAAGAGAAATCCGATGCGAAGCGAGAGAATTTGTGCGCTGGCGCGTTATGTGATGGTCGATGCCTTAAATCCTGCAATTACATCATCTGTACAGTGGTTTGAGAGGACCCTGGATGATTCGGCAAATAAGAGATTATCGGTTGCAGAAGGGTTCTTGGCAACAGATGGTATCTTAGATTTGTGCCAGAATGTGGTAGACGGATTGGTGGTATATCCGAAGGTCATTGAAAAGAGATTGATGAGTGAGCTGCCGTTTATGGCGACTGAAAATATTATGATGGATGCTGTTAAGAATGGCGGAAATCGTCAAGAATTACATGAGCGTATTCGTGAGCTTTCGATGGAGGCCGGACGCAGAGTGAAGGTGGAAGGAAAGGATAACAATCTGCTGGAGTTGATTGCGGCAGACCCGGAATTCCATATGACAATCGAAGAATTAGAGAAAACGATGGACCCGAGCAAGTATGTAGGACGCTCGAAGGAGCAGGTGGACGCATTTATTGCACACCATATCCGCCCTGTTCTGGAAGCGAACAAAGAGTTGCTTGGTATGGCTGTCGAAATCAACGTATAAAGAGAGGTAATAAATATGGTAAAGGCTATTGTAGGAGCAAACTGGGGAGATGAAGGAAAGGGTAAGATTACCGATTCCTTAGCTTGCGAAGCGGATTTTGTAGTACGTTTTCAAGGTGGTGCAAATGCAGGACACACGATTGTAAATCAATATGGAAAGTTTGCGCTTCACACCTTGCCGTCGGGTATCTTTTACGACCATACGACAAGTATTATCGGCAATGGTGTTGCACTTGATATTCCTGTATTTTGCAAGGAACTTCAATCTATCATAGACAGAGGAATCACACCAAAGATTTTGGTGTCAAACAGAGCACAGATTGTAATGCCTTATCACGTATTGTTTGACCAATACGAAGAAGAGCGTTTAGGAAAGCACTCGTTTGGTTCTACGAAGTCTGGTATTGCACCTTTCTATTCAGACAAATATGCAAAGATTGGCTTCCAGGTAAGTGAATTGTTTATGGACGATGAGGCACTCGCTGCAAAGGTAGAGCGCGTGTTGGCACAAAAGAATGCGTTGATTGTACATTTGTATCATAAGCCGGCAATTACAGTGGAAGAGATTATAGATACGCTTCACAGCTATCGTGATATGATTGCACCATATGTTGCGGATACCTCTGTGATTTTGAATCAAGCAATCAAAGATGGAAAGACAGTTCTGTTAGAAGGACAGCTTGGTACCTTAAAAGACCCGGATCACGGAATTTACCCAATGGTAACGTCTTCTTCGACTTTAGCTGCATACGGCGCAATTGGAGCTGGTATCCCGCCATATGAGATTCAGCAGATTGTGACAGTATGTAAGGCATATTCTTCAGCAGTAGGAGCAGGTGCTTTTGTCAGTGAAATCTTCGGTGAAGAGGCAGATGAGCTTAGAAGACGCGGCGGAGATGGCGGCGAATACGGCGCAACCACAGGACGTCCTCGTAGAATGGGATGGTTTGACTGTGTTGCTTCGAAATACGGATGCCGTATGCAGGGAGCGACTGACGTAGCATTTGCAGTATTGGATGTATTGGGCTACTTAGATGAGATTCCGGTTTGTGTCGGATATGAGATTGACGGTGAAATCACAACCGAATTCCCGGTTACAAGCTTGTTAGAGAAGGCAAAACCGGTACTTGAGGTATTGCCGGGATGGAAATGCGATATTCGCGGTATTAAGAAGTACGAGGACCTTCCGGAGAACTGCCGCAAGTATGTAGAGTTTGTGGAAGAGAAGATTGGCTACCCGATTACGATTATTTCAAACGGACCGGGCAGAGAGGATATTATTTACAGAAATAAATAAAATAAAGAAAAGCCAGTACCAAATTGAATCAGTACTGGCTTTTCTTTTAAAAATTACTAAAGGTTGAGAGCGATGAAAATTAAAACAAAAGAGGCAACGTACGAGCAGTTGCTTGCAATGCCAAGATATATACACAAGAAACCAAGAAAGCAGATGACACTCCTCCGAAAAATCGTTCAGTTATATACGTATTTTGATTTAAAGAGAGTGCGCTTTGAATATAAGGATATCAATATGGACAAACTAGGCAAGAGAGAACCGTGTCTGATACTGATGAATCATTCCAGCTTTTGGGATATGAAGATAATCGGGAATCTGTTTGGAAATCGCTCGTATCATATTGTGGCTACGTTGGATGGATTTGTAGGTCTTAACTGGATTATGCGCCTCATAGGCTCAATTCCGACCCGTAAATTCATTACAGACACTGCACTGGTAAAAGATATGGTCTATGCGACAAAGACGCTGAAAAGCTCGGTAATTATGTATCCTGAAGCAGGCTATAGTTTTGACGGTACGGCAACGACATTACCGGACACCTTGGGAAAGCTTATAAAACTTTTGGGAGTTCCCGTGATTATGGTTCGGGTGTTTGGCGCATTTTCAAAGGAACCGCTTTACAATTGTTTGCAGGCAAGGAAAGTAAAGATATCGGCAGAAGTTGAATACGTTCTATCACCTGATGAAATAAAGACAAAGAATGCAGATGAAATTCAGGACATTGTCAAACAACAATTTTGTTTTGACCATTTCAAGTGGCAACAAGACAATCAGATTTCTATTGCTGAAGAGTTTCGGGCAGACGGGCTTAATCGTGTGCTCTACAAATGTCCACATTGTATGACAGAAGGACAGATGTTGGGTGAGGGGATTCACCTTACTTGCCAAGCCTGTGGAGCACAATATGAGCTTACTGAATTTGGTATGTTGGAAGCTGTGAATGTTGCTTCGAAATTTACGCATATACCGGATTGGTATAAATGGGAGCGAGCGTGTGTGCGGGACGAGTTAGAGAATGATATGTATGGCTTGGATGTCCCGGTAGACATTTATGCGATGGTGAATTCCAAATGCATTTATCGCATCGGTGAAGGTCGGCTTGTGCATTCAAAAGAGGGCTTTCATCTGACCGGATGTGACGGAAAGTTAGATTATCGGCAAAAACCGGAGGCATCCTACAGCTTGTATTCTGATTTTTATTGGTATGAGATTGCCGATGTGATTAGCATTGGTGATATACAGATTCAGTATTATTGCTTTCCGAAAGGATGTAAGGATATTGTGGCGAAGACCAGATTGGCAACAGAGGAATTATATAAACTTTTAAAAGAAAAAATGTTGATTTCTCTATAGCAGAGTGCTAAAATATTTTTGTTATTTTTTAATATATTAGATTTGAAATTAGGAGGGAAATAAAATGGATCCAAATAAAAGACCAGATAACATGCTTCGTATTACGACAAAAGAACTTGCGGATGCATTTATTGACGAGCAGGTGAAGGCAGTTCGTGAACAAGTCGGAGACAAGAAGGTTCTTCTTGCGCTTTCCGGCGGTGTTGACTCATCCGTTGTGGCAGCTCTTTTAATTAAGGCTATTGGCAAACAACTTGTATGTGTGCATGTGAATCACGGATTGATGCGCAAGGGCGAGAGCGAGAACGTAATCGAAGTTTTCAAGAACCAGCTTGATGCAAACCTCATTTATGTAGATGCAACAGACAGATTCCTTGACCTTCTTGCAGGCGTAGCTGAGCCGGAGAGGAAGAGAAAGATTATCGGCGGTGAATTTATCAAGGTATTTGATGAGGAGGCTGGAAAGTTGGACGGTATTTCATTCCTTGCACAGGGAACGATTTATCCTGATATCTTAGAATCGGATGGTGTAAAGGCTCACCATAACGTTGGAGGCCTTCCAGAGGGAATGGAATTTGAACTTGTTGAACCTGTAAAACTTCTTTATAAAGACGAGGTTCGTGTTGTAGGGGATGCACTTGGACTTCCAAAAGAGATGGTATATCGTCAGCCATTTCCGGGACCGGGACTTGGTGTTAGATGTCTTGGCGCAATCACACGTGACCGTCTGCATGCACTTCGTGAGGCAGATGCAATTCTTCGCGAAGAATTTGAAATCTGCGGACTTGCAGAGAAAGTATGGCAATATTTCGTTGCAGTGCCGGATTTCACAAGTGTTGGTGTGAAGAATGACAAGCGTTACGAGGGATGGCCGGCAATTATCCGTGCTGTGAATACAAAGGATGCGATGAGTGCTACTATCGAGGAGATTCCTTATGCTGTGCTTCATAAGATTACAGACAGAATTACACATGAGGTAGAGGGAATCAACCGTGTATGTTTGGACTTGACACCGAAACCGATTGGAACGATTGAGTGGGAATAATACCAAATGTCACGGGGCAAAGTGATTTAGCCTGTAAAGGGCAAACAATTTTATCCTGAAAAGAAATATAGAAAGAACCTTGATTGAACATTTTTGTTCGATTCGGGTTCTTTTTTTGTACCCGTCATTACCCTTGGGGTATCGGAAAACGAATAGTTGTGCCGGCTCCTTCTCGGCATTTGTTTTCAGGCGTAAAAGAAAGAAAAGAATCC
>JAXJPN010000049.1:0-28561 GCA_036311625.1 Faecalimonas sp. | reverse complement strand
GTCTTAATTGTCCACAGGCCCCATCAATATCAGAGCCCATTTCTCTCCTTATTGTAACATTTCTCCCGCTTTTCGCAAGGAAATTTTGAAAATTCTCTGCACTTTTTTTGCTTGGTTTCTGATAATCCCGTTCTTTAATCGGATTTACGGGAATCAAATTCAAATGACAATTGCGATTTTTCAGAATTTGAAGCAGCTCTCGCGCGTCCTCTTCCGTGTCATTCACCCCTGCAACCAAGCTGTATTCATAGGTGATTCTTCGCCCTGTCTTTTCAAAATATGTATCACAAGCCGCCAGAACTTCCGACAGTTCATATTTGTTTGCAACCGGCATCAAACGCTTTCTCTTTTCCTGCGTCGAACCATGTAGGGAAAGCGCCAAAGTAATCTGTAGTCCCTCGTCTGCCAGACGCAAAATATTGGGCACAATTCCGCAAGTCGATGCTGTGACATTTCGCTGGCTGATATGCAATCCATTGTCGTCCGTCAAAAGCTTTACAAAACGTAGAAAATTATCATAATTATCCAGTGGTTCTCCGGTTCCCATCACCACAACATTGGAAACCCGCTCGCCCGTTATCTTCTGAATCTGATAAATCTGCCCCAGCATCTCGGATGGCTTCAGATTGCGCACCAGACCACCAATTGTGGAAGCACAAAATTTGCAGCCCATACGGCAACCTACCTGTGAAGAAATGCACACTGAATTACCATGCCGATACTTCATCAGCACACTTTCTATCACATTTCCATCAGACAATTCAAATAGAAATTTGTTTGTGCCATCAAGTTTGGAAACCTGTCGCTCCAACATCGTCACCTTCGAAATCTCATACCCATCCTCTAGCTTCTCACGCAAAGCTTTAGAAAGATTAGACATCTCCGAAAACATATCTGCGCCCTTGATATGCAGCCATTCGTAGACCTGCTTTGCGCGGAATGCCTTCTCGCCCAAATTCTCCAACTCTATTTTTAATTCTTCTATGGTGTAGGATCTGATATCTTTCTTACTCATACTTCACTCTTTCGAAACCTCGCAATAAAAAATCCGTCACTCTCATGTATGCCCGGAAGAAGTTGCAAACAAGCTTCCTCCTGCACACTTGATTTTAGCTCATCACACAGTTGTCCCGCAATCGGGTCTAATACGAACTCTGGAAACTGTTCTAAAAACCAGCGGACATTGTCCATATTTTCACCCTTGTGAATGGTACAGGTACTGTAAACAAGCTTCCCGCCCGGCTTCACATAGCTCTGTACCACAGACAAAATCTTTTGCTGTAGCTGCACCAAGTCTGCCTGCGCACTCTCTGTCATCTTGTATTTTAAATCTGTCTTTTTCCCAAGCACGCCAAGCCCCGAACACGGCAAATCCGCAATCACGATATCCGCCTGCCGAACAGAAGCCTCATCAAGTAAAGTCGCATCCTGTTTGACCGCCACAATGCCTGTAGCCCCTGTGCGCTCGATATTTTCCTGTATCAAATTCACTTTATAATCGCTTAAATCTCTCGCTTCAATGCGCCCGCTTCCCTGTAAGCGCTCCGCCAGATGCAGTGCCTTGCCACCCGGTGCCGCACATACATCAAAGATGACATCGCCTTTCTTTGGGTCTGCAATCTCTGTCACCAGCATAGAGCTGATATCCTGCACCGAAAACAGTCCCTTCTGGTAGCTTGTCAAATCTGCAAGGTAATCATAGTCTGAAATTTGCAAGGCATACGGTAGGTAGGGGTGGCATTCTACCGCAACACCTTCCGCCTCTAAACTTGCAATCAATTCTTCTATGGTACATTTGTTCAGATTGCAACGAATGATTGTCGGTTTTTCCTTTAAAAAATCCTCTAACATCCCTTCCACTGTATCGACCTCGTATGCATCTAACCATTGCTCTAAAATCCACTCCGGCATCGAATACCGAACCGACAAATTCGGATATGTAATCGCATCCAGATTGCGTGCTATATTGCGGAGCACGCCATTTACAAAGCCCTTGAGATTGCGAAATCCTTTTTTCTCTGCGAGCTTTACCGCCTCATTGCACACGGCTGCGTCCGGCACAGAATCCATATACTTGAGCTGGTAAACGCTGCTTCGCAAGATACAGCGAATCACCGGCTTCATCTTCTGCACCTTCACCTTTGAAAAACAATCGATGATATAATCCAGCTCTATCATATGCTCTAGCGTACCTTCTACCACTCTGGTCAGAAAGGCACGCTCTTTTTTATCCATATACTGGTATTTGTGCAAAACATTGCGAAGCGCAATATGGCTGTATTCGCCATCCCTTGTCACCGCCAACAACACACCCAGTATCAACTCCCTAGTCATTCCGTCTGCGTCCTCCTGTCAGCAGAATCAACCGCAAAAGCTGCAAAATAGATGCCGCCGCGCTTGCCACATAAGTGAGTGCCGCTGCACTGAGCACCTTCTTTGCCGCTTGAATTTCTTCTCCCTGCATCATCCCCGTATCTGCAAGAATGCGAACTGCACGGTTTGACGCATTAAACTCCACCGGCAAGGTCACAAGCTGAAACAGTACGGCTGCTGAGAACGCCAGTATTCCGATTTGAATCAACAAATAGGAACTCTGGCTGTTAAATAAAAGCCCAAGCAAAATCAAAGGCCACGCAATCATTGAACCAAAATTTGCCACCGGAACCAAAGCACTGCGAAACTGCAAAGGTGCATATCCCTTCGCATGCTGAATCGCGTGTCCGCACTCATGGGCTGCAACACCCACTGCCGCCACCGAAGACTGTCCATAGACAGAATCCGACAAACGAAGCACCTTATTCTTCGGGTCATAGTGGTCAGTCAGATTTCCAGACACATGCTCAATACGCACATCAAAGATTCCCGCACCATGAAGCACCTGCTCTGCCGCCTGTGCCCCTGTCATTCCACTGACATTTCGCATCTTGGAATATTTGTGAAAGGTCGATTTCACGCGTGCAGATGCCAAAAGGCAAATCACTGCACCAATAAGCACCAAAAAATAAGTTGGGTCAAAATAATAATAAAAAGGCATCTTCTTCCTCCTTAAACTCTTAAGAAACTTTCTCCGATTTTAATCTCATAACCTCGCAAAAACGCATCTGTCTCCATACGTTTTTTTCCCGGAAGCTGCAAGGCAAGCACTTCCAAAATCCCGTCTCCCGTCTGCACGGCAAACGACTTCTTCCCTACTTCCACAACCGTTCCCGGCTTCGCAGACTTGACATCGCTCTCCGCAGAAGCTTTCGCTTCCCAAAGCTTTAATACTTTTCCATTCCAGTTGGTGTAGGCACTCGGCCAAGGTGACAAGCCTCGAATCAGGCGTTCAATCTCGACGGCAGATTTTGTCCAATCGATATTCCCCAACTGTTTGTCTAACATCTTGGCATAGGCTGTCGTAGTCTCTCCCTGTGGAATCGGTGTAATCTCTCCTTTTTGCAGGCACTCCAAAGTCTCTATGCAAAGTCTCGCTCCCGCCTCTGCCAACTTATCGTGCAGGCTTCCGCCTGTCTCTTTCTCAGCAATCGGAATTTCGACTTTTAATAGCATATCACCCGTGTCCAAGCCTTCATCCATCTGCATTGTTGTCACACCCGTAACTGCCTCGCCATCCAGTATCGACCACTGAATTGGTGCTGCTCCGCGATATTTTGGAAGCAGCGAGGCGTGTACATTCACACATCCATACGGTGTCATCTCTAAAATCTCTTTCGGAAGAATCTGACCAAAGGCAACCACCACCATAATATCTGCGTGATATTTGCGCAATTCCTCAATGCAATCCGGCTCCCGCACTCTCTGCGGCTGAAAAACAGGAATGCCGTACTGCAAAGCACATTCCTTAACCGGCGGAAACTGCATCTCTTTTCCACGCCCCTTTGGTTTGTCCGGCTGTGTCACTGCAAGCACGACTTCGTGCCCTGCTTCCACAAGCGCCTCTAAGGTACCCACCGAAAAATCCGGTGTCCCCATAAAAATCACTTTCATCTTCTCACCTCTTAGTCTTCTACTTCTTCTGCCTCTTCATACACGACATCGTGGATTTCACCTTCCACTTTTTCCGTGTAGACATGACCATCCAAATGTTCAATCTCGTGGCAGAAGGCTCTTGCAAGCAATTCCTCTCCCTCGTAGAGAACCTCTTTCATCTTTTCATTGAGTGCGCGCACCTTTACATAATTCGGTCTTGTCACCAGCCCTGCTTTGCCTGGAAGACTGAGACACCCTTCATCCCCAGTCTGCTCCCCAGAAGTCTCAAGAATCTCTGGGTTAATCAAGACCATAGGGCCATCTCCCACATCAATCACCGCAATGCGCTTTAACACACCAACCTGCGGTGCCGCAAGCCCTACTCCGCCAGATTCATACATTGTATCCAGCATATCCTCAATCAACATATACGTACGTGGAGTCATCATCTTGACCTCCTTGCACACCTTTGTTAATACTTCATCTCCAAACTCTCGAATCTGTCTGATTGCCATCTTTCTTTCTCCTATTCTTTTCTTATGATATCCCCATCGGGTCAAAATCAAACTGTACACGTAATTTCTGAAATCCCGGATTGATTTCCATATATCGCTCCAATTGGTCTTTCATCTCTGTAAGCGCCTCATAGCTCTCATGCTTCATATAAATCACTCTGCGATACACGTCCTTCACCTTTCCAACAGACGGTGTGGTTGGACCAATGATCTGAATCTCTCTGCGATTCACTCTGTCCGCATAGGACTTCACATACTTACTGGCTATATCCAGCAAGCTCTCATCTTGTCCGGAAAGTAGTATCGCTGTCAAATGCTCTACCGGCGGATATCCCACTGCCTCGCGGTACGCAATTTCTGCCTCATAAAATGCCTCGTAATCCTGCATTGCCGCTGTCTCAATGGCATAGTGCTCCGGGCTGTAGGTCTGAATCACCACTTCGCCGTGCGCCGTTCCCCTTCCTGCACGTCCCGCTGCCTGCGTCAAAAGCTGGAAGGTTCGCTCTCCGGCTCGATAATCATCCGCATAGAGTGACAAATCTGCTGCCAGTATGCCAACCAGACTGACATTTGGAAAGTCATGCCCTTTCACAATCATTTGTGTGCCGACCAAAATGTCTGCCTCGCCATTTGCAAACTGCTCTAAAATCTTCTCATGTCCATCCTTTTCCCTCGTGGTGTCCATATCCATACGAAGCACCCTTGCAGATGGAAATTCCTTTTTAACCAGCTCTTCAATCTGCTGTGTTCCTGCTCGAAAACCGCCGATATGCTTGGAACCACAAGAAGGACATGCCTTCACCTCCGGCTCCTCATATCCGCAATAATGGCACACCATCTTTCCCCCGCGATGTGCTGTCAAGGAAACATCGCAATGTGGACATTTTACTACAAATCCACAGGCTCTGCAAGAAAGGAAACCTGCATAACCTCTGCGATTCAAAAAAAGCATCGTCTGCTGCCCTTTTTCCAAGCGGTCTTCTATGAAGCTATGCAGACGTTCACTGAGAATGGAGCGATTTCCAGCCCGCAGTTCCTCGCGCATATCCTCCACGTAGACATCTGGGAGCTTCTGCATCTTCGAGCGATGCCTTAAAAGCAACCTCTCATAAGCATCCTCACCGGTATACGCAGCACTGCTTCGATAAAAGCTCTCCAAAGAAGGCGTTGCAGACCCCAGCACCACAGCTGCACCCTCGAGCTTTGCCCGCGCAATCGCCGTCTCCCTCGCATGGTAGCGTGGAATCTGTTCGCTCTTGTAAGTCGGCTCGTGTTCCTCGTCAATCACAATCAAACCCAGATTTGGAAACGGTGTAAACAGTGCCGAGCGTGGGCCAATCATCACATCAATATTGCCTGCTTTTGCGCGCATCATCTGGTCATAGCGTTCCCCATTTGACATACGGGAATTCAAAATCGATATGCGATCTCCAAAGCGGCGATAGAAACGCATCACTGTCTGGTAGGTCAACGCAATCTCGGGAATCAGCACAATCGCCTGCTTACCGTCTCGCACGACCCGTGCAATCATCTCCATATAGACCTCTGTCTTACCACTTCCGGTAACCCCATACAGCAGATAAGTCTTTCGAAGCCCCTGCAAATAATCCGCACGAAATATATCAATCGCGTTCTGCTGTTCCTCCGTATATACAAGCTTCTGTGGTAGCTGTTCACGCTTGCCGATGGGATTTCGAAACACCTGTTCCGACTCCACACGCAGAATTCCGAGTCCTTCCATCGCAGTCAATACCGACCTTGTCACCTGCAACTTCTGGATAACAAACTCATATTCCAAGACACTGTTGTCCAGAAGTGCAGCAAGCACACGTGCCCGCGCCCTCTGGTTCTTTTTACTCAAAAATTCCTGCAACTTTTCGGCTCCCGCCTGCTCATCCAGCAAGAGGCGTACATAGCGCTTCATCTTTGCCTTTTCTTCTTTCTTAATTGGAAGCACCGTCTTTAGCGACTGAATCATCGTGCCCCCATAATGCTCCTTCATCCATGCCGCCAAAGCAACCAGCTTTCCCTCAATCGCCATCCGGTTCTCGGCGATGCGCAGAATCTCTTTCACCTTGTCGCAATCGTAAGTGCAGGTCTCTGCCAGTTCCACGACGTAGCCGGCGGTCTCCCGATTCCCCTTTCCAAAGGGAACGATGACCTCCATCCCCACACGAAGCAGGCCTTCCAATTCGCTTGGAACACCATACTCAAACACCTTATCTAATTTTTCGTGTGTGATATCTACGATTACTTTTGCGTACATCCTTCTCTGATAACCTCCGCAATCAGAACTCTTTCATCCATATCGTATTTGACACCCTTAATTTCTTGGTAATCCTCATGCCCTTTTCCTGCCAGCACAATCACATCGCCTTCCTGCGCGTGCTCAATCGCATAGCGGATGGCCTCTTTCCTGTCGATGACCTCGACATAGGCGCCCTCTGTCTTTGCAATCCCGGTCTTGATATCCTCGATAATCGCCTGCGGTTCTTCAAAACGCGGATTATCTGAGGTAATAATGGTAAAGTCAGCCAATCTTCCTGACACCTCTCCCATCTCATAGCGTCTCGCTTTCGCACGATTTCCGCCACATCCAAAGACACATACCAAACGCTTTGGCCGGTACTCACGCAAGGTCGTAAGCAGACTCTCTAAACTCATTGCATTGTGCGCATAGTCAATCATCAAGGTGAACTTTTCGGAAACCGGAATCATCTCAATGCGCCCTTTGACCTTTGCCACCTTTAATGCCGCCTGAATCTTCTCCACCGGCACAGCAAAATGTCTGCACACCGCAATCGCTGTCAGTGAATTGTAGACGCTGAAGGTACCCGGCACATCAATCTCCACATCAAAATCCATCAATCCCGATACATGATAAGCCACACCCAGATAGCCCGGACGGGAAAGCAATCTCGTATTCTTGGCACGCAAATCCGCATGCTCGGCAAAGCCAAAAGTCTCTATCTTACAAGTCGCCTCACGGAATACATCCGCAAAATGTGCATCGTCCACATTCGCAATTCCAATCTTGCACTGCTTGAACAGCAAGCCCTTACAGCGCTTGTAATCCTCAAAATCCTTGTGCTCATTCGGCCCAATATGGTCTTCACCCAAATTGGTAAAAATCCCAATCTCAAACGGAATCCCCGCCGTTCTGTGCAGCATCAAGCCCTGTGAAGAAACTTCCATCACGACCGCATCACAACCCGCATCGACCATCTTGCGGAAATATTGATGAATGGTAAACGACTCCGGCGTGGTATTCTTTGCCGGAATGACCATATCTCCGATAATCGCCTCAATGGTTCCGATAAGGCCCACCTTGTGTCCGACACCCTCTAAGATAGACTTCACCATATATGTGGTCGTTGTCTTGCCTTTGGTTCCGGTAATTCCGATAACCTTCAACTCCTCCGCAGGATAGCCAAAGTATGCTGCCGATGCAAGTGCCAGCGCATAGCGGGTATCTTCCACACGAATCACAGTCAGCTCTGCCGGTGCTTCAACCTCTTTTTCCACAAGCACTGCCGCCGCGCCTTTTTCAGCTACCTCTTTCACAAAATCATGTCCGTCAACAACAGCTCCGCTGATACAGACAAACACACTGCCCGCACAGACCTTGCGAGAATCGTTGCACAGCTCTGTAATCTCAATCTCGTCACTTCCCTGCACTACCTCATATGTAAGTCGCTCCAAAAGCTTCTGTAATCTCATCTCCATTTACACCTCTTTTATAAAAATCCATAATTACTGTAAAGTATAGCATATGTAGCAAAAAATTGCAAAAATCTCATCTGCCGTGATATACTAAGAAAAAGGAGGCCTCTATGTCACAGATTATCTTCCACATTGATGTAAATTCTGCATTTTTAAGCTGGACGGCTGTTTCCCGACTTCGTGCGGGTGACAGCCTTGATTTGCGTACGATTCCGTCCATTATCGGCGGTGACCAGGCATCCCGTCACGGCATCGTGCTTGCCAAATCTGTTCCCGCAAAAAAGTATGGCATCGTGACCGGTGAACCTGTGGCGAACGCCTTGCGCAAATGCCCGGATTTGATTATGGCAGCTCCCAACCACAGAATGTACGAGGAATACAGCAAAGAGTTGATGCGCTTTTTGGCCGGCTACACTCCCGATATTGAAAAGCTCAGTGTGGATGAATGTTTTTTAGATTTTACCGGGATTGCGCACCTCTATCCTTCGCCGATTGTAGCCGCTTTTGAAATCAAAGACGCCATCTTTAAAAAATTTGGCTTTACTGTGAACATTGGCATCTCAACTAACCATCTTCTTGCAAAGATGGCTTCCGACTTTGAGAAGCCAAATAAGGTACACACCTTATTTCCGGAGGAGATTCAGCAAAAGATGTGGCCACTTCCTGTGTCCGAGCTATATATGGCCGGACATTCGAGTGTCGCTATCCTGCAAAAACTGGAGATTCGCACCATCGGCGAACTCGCACAGACAGATCCTGCACTTTTAGAATTACACCTCAAAAGTCATGGGCGCACCCTTTGGGAATTTGCAAACGGCATTGACCATTCCAAAGTCGTCCGCGAGCGTGTGGAGAACAAAGGAATCGGGAACTCCACCACGCTTGCAAAGGATGCTACCACAGAAGCGGAAGCGCAAAAGGTGCTCCGCGTGCTTGCTGAGACTGTCAGCCGGCGCATCCGCGAAGAAAAGCTCAAGGCACAGATGGTCAGCGTAGAAATCAAGTATCATAACTTTCAGAGTGTTTCCCATCAAAGACAATTGCCTAAGGCAAGCAATGCCGAAAAGCCACTTTACACCACAGCCTGCGAGCTTTTCCATGAGCTCTGGAACGGTGAGCCTGTACGGCTTCTTGGCATTCGAAGCTCAAAATTAGTTCCCGAATCCGAACCAGAGCAGATGAGTATCTTTGATTTTTCTTCCAAACAAAACGAAAAGCACCAAAAGCTTGATAAAGCTTTGGATGCCATTCGAAAAAAATATGGTGAAGATGCAATTATGCGCGGCGGACCGAAATCTTAGTCCGCCGTTCCTTTTTGTCTTCGTTCCTTTAATACTGCCGCATTCTGGCTAACCTTCTTCTTTCCAAGTGGATAGATAAAAAGCAAGACCAAACCAACCCCGATGTAGAGAATTCCCGGATACAAAGTAGCGACATTATAGATACCATCTGCCACTTCCTGCGTCTGTACCTGCACCGACTCATTGTAACCGGTCATCGCAAGTGCAAAGCCGCCAAGACCACCGGCTGCCGCCTGTCCAAACTTTCGTGCAAACGAATACAGTGCATAGATGGTGCCATCCTCACGTTTCCCCGTCTTTACCTCCTGATCGTCAATCACATCCGTAATAATAGACCAGATAACAAGATTGAAGAAAGAGAATCCCGCATATCCCAAAATCGAAATAATGATAAACACCCACATATTTCTCACGTGTAAAAAGTAAAGCAAAATAGAGGATATTCCTGCCAAAACACAACCTATCACACTGGCTTCTTTCTTACCGATGCCGCGTGTAATCGGGAGCACAAAAGGTGCAATGACAAGTGAAGGGACAATTCCCGCTGCCGACATAATGGAAATGCCGGTATTGTCATTAAAATAATCCAAAAATACATATTGGTTAATGGATTGTGTCAAAAGTGAGGCAAGCAAAAGCAGTACCGCCGCCAAAATGATACCAAGTAGCGCGCGGTCGGAAATCAATCGTTTCAGGGTACTTCCAAGACTCATCTTCTCTCCACCTTTTTGCGGTAGAATCTGCACACGTTCTGTTGTCAGCGTATAGCAAAGCAGATAACAGCCAATCGCCGCTGCCGAAAAAATACCGGCAACAATCGTCATTCTTCCACCCTCTACAATCTGGTTTCCATTTGCATCCTTCGTATACACCAAAAGCGGTGCAAGTACACCGATTACCAGACTGGCAAAAGCAGCTCCCAAGCTTCGAAACGTAGATAAGGTTGCCCTGTCATCCGTATCTTCGCTGATAACGGAAGCCATAGAACCGTAGGGGATATTAATCGCCGTATAACAGAGACTCCCCCACAAAACATAGGTCACATACATATAAATAATTTTTACGGTCATAGATGCCCCCGCAAGCCCCGATTGATACATCAAAAAGCTTGCAAGCGCCACCGGTCCGCACATCCAGCGAATCCAAGGGCGAAAACGCCCATTCTTGCCCGGTTTCATTTTGTCCACCACGCGCCCCATTGTCACATCCGTCACAGCATCCAAGAGACGCACAATGACAAACATCACGCCGACTAGCTCTGCGGAAATTCCCAACACCTTTGTATAGAAAACCATCAAAAAAAGGCTGGCGAAGATAAAGGTAAAATCATTTCCGAAATCCCCGAACAGATACCCCAATTTATCCCGCCAACCAAATGGTCGTATTTCTTTTTTTGTATTCATATGCCATCCTCCTTGCATCATACTCGCTAGTAGTATGCACGGAGGATGGCCGGCTTATACATTTTAAAAATCGCGCACCTGTGCTTTTGTCTTGGCAACGAATTCGCCGTCTGCCACATCAATGAAAATGACATCACCGCGACTGACATTGCCTTTCAAAATCAGTTTTGCGGACAAAGTCTCTATATGCTTTTGCAGATAGCGTTTCAACGGTCTCGCACCATACAGTGGCTCGTAACCGCCTTCTACAATGGCCTTCTTTGCAGGTTCAGAAAGCTCGATTGAAATCTCTTTTTCTTCCAAACGCCGATTGACATCCGTCATTAAGAGATCAATAATCGCCGTGACATTGTCCTTTGTCAATGGTTTGAATAAAACAGTCTCATCCAAACGATTTAGGAACTCCGGACGGAAATGTGCCCGCAGCTCATCCAAAACCATCTGCTCACTTTCCTTGCGAATTTCTCCGTCTTCATTGATTCCCTCTAACAGGTAGGAGGAACCGATATTGGATGTCATAATCAGAATCGTATTCTTAAAGTCAATCGTTCGTCCCTGCGAGTCCGTAATACGACCATCATCCAATACCTGCAACAACACATTGAAGACATCCGGGTGAGCTTTTTCTACCTCATCGAATAATACCACAGAGTAAGGCTTTCTGCGCACAGCTTCGGTAAGCTGTCCGCCCTCGTCATAACCCACATATCCCGGAGGCGCTCCGATGAGTCTGGATACTGAATACTTCTCCATATACTCACTCATATCGATACGCACCATATTGTTCTCATCGTCAAACAAGCTTTCTGCGAGAGCCTTTGCAAGCTCCGTCTTTCCGACACCCGTCGGTCCCAAAAACAAGAAGGAACCAATTGGCTTGCTCGGGTCTTTAATTCCTGCCTTTGAACGGATAATTGCCTCCGTCACCTTCGTCACGCCCTCGTCCTGTCCAATCACACGCTTATGAAGCTCCTCATCCAGATGCAAGGTCTTGCTTCTCTCACTCTCATTTAATTTGGCAACCGGAATTCCCGTCCAACGAGAAATGATACGGGCAATCTCTTCCTCTGTCACACTCTCGTGTACCAAAGTCATCTCTTTTTCCTTGCTCTTTTCTTCCTCCTCTGCAAGCTGCTGCGTCAACTGCGGAAGTCTGCCATACTGCAATTCTGCCGCACGCTCCAGATTATACTCGCGCTTCGCCTTCTGAATCTCCCGATTCACCTCTTCCATCTCTTCGCGAATCTTTTGCAGACGCTCTACAGAAGTCTTTTCATTGTCCCACTGCGCTTTCTGTCCCTGAAAATTCTCACGCAACTCTGCAAGCTCCTGTTGCAGCGCTGCCAAACGCTCCTTGCTCAGATTGTCTTTCTCCTTCTTCAAGGCAGCTTCCTCAATCTCCAGCTGCATCATTCTGCGTTGCAGTTCATCAAGCTCTGCCGGCATTGAATCAAGCTCTGTCTTAATCAGCGCACAAGCCTCATCCACCAAGTCAATCGCCTTATCCGGCAAGAAACGGTCTGAAATATAGCGGTGTGACAAGGTCGCTGCCGCAACCAATGCACTGTCCGTAATCTTCACTCCATGAAAGACCTCATAGCGTTCCTTCAATCCACGCAAAATAGAAATCGCATCCTCCACCGTCGGCTCATCCACCATAACCGGTTGAAAACGCCTTTCTAAGGCTGCATCCTTCTCAATATACTGGCGATACTCATCTAAAGTGGTAGCTCCAATACAATGCAACTCACCTCGCGCAAGCATCGGCTTTAACATATTGCCGGCATCCATCGCTCCGTCGGTCTTTCCCGCACCCACAATCGTGTGAAGCTCATCGATGAAAAGAATAATCCTTCCCTCGCTCTTTTTCACTTCCTCCAAAACAGCTTTTAGACGCTCTTCAAACTCACCACGATATTTCGCACCGGCTACCAGTGCTCCCATATCCAAAGAAAAAATTGTCTTGTCTTTCAACCCCTCCGGCACATCGCCTCGCACAATACGCTGCGCCAAGCCTTCTACCGCTGCCGTCTTACCGACACCGGGCTCACCAATCAATACCGGATTATTCTTCGTCTTTCTGGAAAGAATACGAATTACATTCCGAATCTCCGCATCACGCCCAATCACCGGATCAAGCTTTTGCTCTCTCGCTCTCTCCACCAAATCCTGTCCATATTTATTCAGAGTATCGTAGGTTGCTTCTGGATTATCGCTCGTCACACGCTGATTGCCCCGCACAGTAGAAAGTGCTTGCAAAAACGTCTCCTTCGTAATGCCAAACTCCTTGAAAATCGCTTTGATTTCCTTATTCGGATGCTTCAACATCGACAAAAACAAGTGCTCGACAGAAACATACTCGTCACCCATCTGCTTCGCCTCGTCCTCCGCGCTGATGAGAACCGTATTCAAATCACGGCCGATGTAGACCTGACCGCCCTGCACTTTTGTTCTCTTTCGAAGTGCTTCCTCCACACGATTCAAAAAAAGCTCTTTCTGTATCTCCATCTTCTCTAATAACTTCAAAATCAAGCTGTCATCCTGTGTAAGCAAGGCATATAGCAAATGTTCCTGTTCAATTTCCTGATTGCCATACTCATAGGCAAACTTCTCGCAATTTTGTACTGCCTGTAATGAATTTTGTGTAAATTTTTGAATGTTCATACCACTTACCTCCTACTTACTTTTTAGAACTTTTTCTTGTTCTAGGACTGGTATAACATAAAAATTAGCACTCGTCAAGTCCGAGTGCTAACAATTTTGCGTTTTTATACTTTTTTTATTTTTACAAATGTAATGTTGACTTCCTATCTCTTTTGTCTTATCCTAAATGAAGCAAAAATAAAATCAGAAAAGAGAGACTTATGAATTTTTCAAATTACAAATACAAAACTGAATTACATTTACACACTTCCCCTGCAAGCCCTTGCAGTGAAATCCCACCAGAGCTAGCCGTAAAACTCTATGCAGAGCTTGGCTATGACGCAATTGTGGTTACCAACCACTTTTTTCCGGAGATGCCTTATGTTGACAACAAGCAGCGCTGTATTGACGCCTTCATCGCCAACTACAAAGAGACTGTAGCGGCAGGCGAAAAATATGGCCTCACCGCCATCTTTGGCTGTGAATTTCGTGTAACTGAGAATGAGAATGATTATCTCCTTTTTGGAATTGATGAGAATGATTTAGATATGCTGTATGACTGTATGCCGCTTGATATTGGAAGCTTCTCGAAAGAATTTCGCAGAGAAGACCGCTTGTTAATTCAAGCACACCCTTTCCGCAATCGAATGACGCAGGTTCCACCGGAATATTTAGATGGTATTGAGACCTTCAATATCCACCCGAATCACAATTCGCGCGTGGCCCTTGCCAGCAAATACGCAAAGGAACATCATTTGATACCGACAGTTGGAACCGATTTTCATCATCCTGGACATCAAGGCTTAAGCGCACTACTTACTGAGACGGAACTAAAGACTTCAAAAGACATTGTGGATGTGTTAAGAAGTGGAAATTATCTATTTAACATCAGTGGCAGCATCGTTATTCCCTAACGTGCTGCCACCTTTTTATCTCTTATTTCTCAAACGACAATTGAAGCTTGCCAATGCCACATTCCAACTCCACGTTGCGCATCGCTCCCGCATTTGCAAAGTGTTGCTCACTGCCTATGCCGGTGTAGCGACCACTACCGATAAGTATATCCCCCATACCACACTCTACATCGTAGTTATAATCTGTCTGAGCACCCACAAGCTGAACCGCAAGCTCTCCGGCGCCTACCTCTGCGCTCAATACATTGACATCAACTCCCGATAACGTTGCTTTTCCGGCTCCCACTTGAATATCAAGCTCTCTTGCCAGCATCGCATCAACAGTAGCCTTTCCGGCTCCAATCTCCAAATCTACCTCTTCAAACGTCATATCACGCGGTATCACGATCGTGATATGGCCGCCTCCTTGATTGATGCCGACCTTCTTGCCGCCTTCTACGCACAAGGTATATTCCTTGACATAACTCTTGAATCCTGTGACGTCCTTTTGCTCAATCTGTACCTGCTCAACATCTCCATAGCAAAGCTCCAGTTCCCCGACACCCAACTCGATGTCTAAGTTTGTAAATGTCTCCTGTACTGTCTGCGCAGGCTGGTTTGTCTGTGTAGACGGGTTTTCCTGTATGCTTCCCCCTGCCGGATAATTCCGAACTGTATAATAATCCTCAATCAAATCATCCAAAATCTCCTCTAGCAAGAATCCGCCGAGTGCAAAAACTCCCAACACAACGAGGAGTACAATTAACCACGTCTTACGCTTTGCTTTTGGAGGCTCTGTCTTTGCAGCACCTTTACGTTCCGCTCGAATGGTTCTTGCAACCTGTTCAGGACTGCCAAGCTCACGAATCACCTGTTCTTCCTTTTCCTTGCCTGCCTCGTCAAAATAATCGTTATAATAAGAAATTGCATCTTGTCTGTCACTCTCAGAAACATCTGAGAGCAGTTCTTCCAAACGCCGCATAAATTCCGCTCTATTCATTTGCTTCTCCTCCTTGAAATAACTTATTTATTTTTGATGTATAGGAATTCCATTCCAAATGATATAATTGCAATTGTGTCTTTCCCTTCTGTGTCAGCTTATAATATCTGCGGTTGCGTCCACCAAACTCCATATCGTGTGTTGTCAGACATTCGTCCTTCTGCAATCTGCGCAATACCGGGTATAATGTTGATTCCGATACATCCAAAACAGCTCTGACGTCTTGTGTAATCTTATAACCATATGTTCCTTGCTCTTCCTGCGATACAACCGCCAATACAATTGCATCCAGTAGTGCCGCACCTGTATGAAATACCATATCCTCCCTCCTTTATATAACGCAATATTGTTTTCTTGCCAATATTATACTTTGTATAATATTATATGTCAATATTTTTTATAAAAAGATGCTGTAAGCCTAAAGCTCACAGCATCTTACCTTCACAATTCTCCTATTCTTCTGTTACCGTCAGACCATCTGTAGAAGTCGCAGCTCCCGTGCTACCTTCTGTCGCATTCTCCTGCTCTTTTGCCTTCTCCGTTACCTTCACCTTGTGTAGACTAATCTTCTTCCATACCTTCTCATCTACTTCAATCTCTGTCGCGTCCTCCCATCCTTCCAGAACTTTCTGGTATTCCTCATTCTGACGCTCTGTCACAATATCTTTTTTCTTCGCATCTGTCGCCTCGCGGTCAAGCATACTGGTCAGCTGAAGCACATAGTACCCTGCATCTGTCTCGATAACCTTTGCAAACTCGCCTTCTTTCAGCTTGTCTGCCGCCTTAATCACATCCTCTGGAAGCGTCGTGCTATCCTTGTCAAATGTTGCTTTCTGTGCCTCTTTCGAAGCTTCTTTTCCGTATGCCTCTATGCTTCCATTCTCTTTGGCCTTCGCAAGGAAATCCTCTGCTGCCTTCTTCTGCGCCTTTACCTGATCTTTGCTCATCTCCGCAGTTGTACCATCACTGTTTGTCGTAGATGTCTCATACAATACATACTGCATTGCCTTCTGCTCAGCTTCATCATCAGAAACCTCTGTATTCACATCCTTTACAACCGCATCATACATCTTGTCGCTGATGGTCATAAGCTCCAAAACTTCCATCACAATTTCCTTCTCACCGGAAATCTTTGCAAGTACGTCTTTCTTATTCGCCTTGATAAATGCATCTGCCGCCTTCTCAATTGCAGCCTTCTCGTCATCTGTAATGGTCACATCAAACTCTTTCATATGGTCTCTTAAGATGTAGAAATCCTGTAGAGTTTTCATCGCACCGTCCTTCACGCTCTCCTCGTAAGTCATCCCATCTTCGACCTCTGTCTTCCACATATTGTCTCCGAGATAAGAACCATAATATCCTTCGATGGATGCCTGCTGGTTTCGAATATAAAAATTCGCAACGCCTGCTGTAATCTTACTGTCCCCGACGGTTGCCACAACCTCGCTATTCTCAACACTTCCAGCACACCCCGTAAGTGATGCCAATGCCATAGCTGCCACTGCTGTAAGTGCAACCACTTTCTTTGTTAATCCTCTCATAATGAGCCTCCTTCGTATTTCCTAATTCCCTATTATAACTGGTTTTTCTCAAACCTTCAATGATTTTATGTCATTTAACACATTTTTCACAAGTTCCAGTATATCTTCTTCCTTCTCTTTCCCGCTTTTTCCCTTCTTATGATAGGTAAAATACGGATTCGTCTCTACCTTAAACTGTAAATTCCCCTTGTATTTCGCCAAAAGTCCCGGAATCTGTTCTGCCGCCACCTTTGCCTGCTCATACATCGTGAATTTAAATTGCTCGCCCTTCTGCTCCACAGAAATGACGTATGCACTGTGCGCAAGCGCCTTCAAAAGTGCAATCTCCAAAAGCTGCTGTACCTTCTTTGGCACATCTCCAAAGCGGTCAATAAGCTCCTCCAACATATCCTCTTTCTCTTCCTCATTTTCAATCGTTGCAATGCGCTTATAGATATCCAGCTTCTGGTATTCATTCGGGATATAACTTGCCGGAATGAAAGCATCCACATTCAAATCTACCGTCGTGGTATAAGTCTCTTCCTCCGAAAGCTCACCTTTCAGATGCTTGACTGCTTCATTGAGCATCTTGCAGTACAAATCATAACCTACAGCTTCCATATGTCCGTGCTGTTCTGCTCCCAAGAGATTCCCTGCGCCGCGAATCTCCAAATCTCGCATCGCAATCTTAAACCCTGAGCCTAAGTCTGTGAACTCTCGAATCGCCGCAAGGCGTTTCTCAGCAACCTCTCGCAGCAATTTGTCCCTGCGATACAAGAGGAAGGCATATGCCATACGATTCGAACGTCCTACACGTCCACGCAGCTGGTACATCTGTGCAAGCCCGAGCTGGTCCGCATCGTGGATAATCATCGTATTTGCATTCGAAATATCCAGCCCAGTCTCAATAATCGTCGTAGAAACCAACACATCAATATCGCCATTGATGAAATCCAGCATAATGCTCTCCAGCTTATGCTCTCGCATCTGTCCATGCGCATAAGCGACGGTCGCCTCCGGCACCAGCTTCTGAATCCTTGCCGCAATCTCATCGATATCCTTGACTTTATTATAGACGTAATAAACCTGTCCATTGCGAGACAGCTCCCTCGATATCGCTTCCCGCACCATCTCATCGTTGTACTCCATCACATAGGTCTGAATCGGCATACGGTCCACCGGTGCTTCTTCAAGTACACTCATATCACGAATGCCAATCAGGCTCATATGCAGCGTACGTGGAATCGGCGTTGCCGTGAGCGTCATCACATCGACATTCTCTTTTAATTTCTTAATCTTCTCTTTGTGCTGTACACCAAAGCGCTGTTCCTCATCAATAATCAAGAGACCCAGATTCTTAAATTCGACATCATCACTGAGCACACGATGTGTTCCAATCATAATATCCACCAGACCGCGTTTGGTATCCTCCACTGTCTTCTTCTGTTGCGCCGATGTTCGGAATCTGCACATCAAATCAACTCTTACAGGGAACTCCTTCATACGCTGCTGGAAGGTATTGTAATGCTGCTGCGCCAAAATCGTCGTCGGGCACAAATACACCACCTGCTTGTTCTCCTGTACCGCCTTAAACGCCGCACGGATGGCAATCTCTGTCTTTCCGTAACCGACATCTCCGCAAATCAAGCGGTCCATAATCTTCTTGCTCTCCATATCCCGCTTGGTTTCTTCTATGGCAAGCAACTGGTCTTCCGTCTCCTCAAACGGAAACATCTCCTCAAACTCCTTCTGCCACACCGTATCTGGCCCATAGACAAAGCCCTCCTGTTGCTGCCTTGCCGCATAGAGTTCTACCAAGTCTTTTGCAATCTCTCGCACAGCACCGCGCACCCGACTCTTGGTGCGGTGCCATTCCTGTCCGCCCAGACGATTCAGCTTTGGCTTTTTGGCATCTGCGCTGGCATATTTCTGAATGAGGTCAAGCTGCGTTGCCGGAATGTAGAGATTGCTGCCGCCTGCATAGGATATCTTCATATAATCTTTGGCAACCTTATCCATCTCTACCTTTTCAATCCCCTGATAGATACCGAGTCCGTGATTCTCATGCACCACATAATCGCCGACTTTCAGTTCAGCAAAATTCTGAATCTTCTGTCCCTCGTAGCTCTTCCTCTTTTTCTTCTTCTTTTTCTGTCCGAAAATATCAGACTCCGCGATGACCATAAACTTCAGCAACGGATATTCATAGCCCTCCGCCACGTGCCCGTAGCTCACCATAATCTCGCCGGGCTGTACTTCTCGGTCCATATCTTCACTGTAAAAACTACTCAAATTGTAATCCCGCAAATCCTCCGCCAGACGCTTTGCTCTGGTGCGGGAACCGGACAACAGCACCACACGATAATCCTCACGCTTCAGACGCTTCAAATCTTGTGTCAACATCTCAAAACTGTTGTTGTATGGATTCACACGCTTCGCCTGCAAATGAAAGCTCTCCTTTGCACGAAGTTCCTTACACTTCATATCCAATGCGGAAAATGCGATTGCCGAAAAAGCGCCCATCCGCTCTGCTATCTCCTCCGCAGAAAACAGCTTCATCTCCTCATCCGAAACTGCATAGCCACTCTCCATACGGTTTGCCTGTGCCTGCACAAACTCCTGCTCCACACCGACGCCGGTCTCAATCAAACGCACCGGCTCATCCAAAAACAAGATGGTATCCTTTGCTTCAAAATATTCCAAAAAGCTCACACGCCTGCAAACTTCCTCCGGGAAATCACTGGCAGGATAAATCGTAAGCTCTTCTAGATTCTCAATTGAGCGCTGACTCTCCACATCAAAGGTACGAATGGAATCAATCTCATCCCCCCACAGCTCAATTCGAATCGGCACTTCTTCTGTCAAAGGATACAAATCCAAAATACCGCCGCGCACAGCAAACTGTCCCGGCCCTTCAATCTGCTCCTCTCTCGCATAGCCCAAAGCCACCATATCTTTTTTTAACTGTTCAAAATCCAGCACATCACCCACACGAAGCGTGCGCACCCGCTTCTTCAATTCTTCCAACGGAAGCAAGGCATCCATAAAGCCATCAAAACTGACAACCACTGTCAATTCCTGCTTTTCAAGAAGCGCCTGAAATACCTCCATACGTTGCTTCACAAGGTATTTGCCTCGCAAATCCGCTTGGTAAAAAAGCAAATCCTTCGCCGGATATAGGTACACATTGCTATCTAAAAAACGATACTCTTCGTATATCTGCTTTGCTTTTGCCTCACTCGAAACAGCGATGATTTTATTTAAAAAACCATCGCTGAGCGCATACATCATATGGGTCTTTTGTGAGGACACACAGCCGGTAAGCTGCAGCAAACCACTCTGCTTCCTCCGCCTTTTGTAAATCGTCTCGAATTCCGCCAACTCTTTCAGCGGACTTACAAAAGCCTGCATCTTATGACTCCTTACATAACACCTTTTTGTTAAACCGATTCATTGCCGTATCTATCTCACCCTGCAAGAGGAGCTCCACCGCCTCTGCGGCACGCGCATAGGCATCTTCCATCTCTTCTTTTTCCGCCTTAGAAAAATGACCGAGCACATAGTCAGCCAAGTCGTACTCCTTTGGCTTCTCGCCAACGCCTACCTTGATGCGCAAAAACACATCCGTGCCCAGATGTGCCAAAATGTTCTTGATGCCATTATGGCCACCTGCACTCCCCTTCTTGCGAATGCGAAGCTGCCCTACATCTAAACTCACATCATCGTAAATGACAAGAAGCTCTGTCTCCGGGTCAATCTTATAGAAATCAATCAGCCCCCGAATACTTTCGCCACTCAAATTCATATAGGTCTGTGGCTTTACCAGCAAAACTTTCTGTCCTGCAATCATACCTTTGCCACAAAAGGCTCGGCTCTTACGCTCCGTCACCGCTATATTGTATTTGTCCGCAAGCACATCTATGACGTCAAAACCGACATTGTGCCGCGTCCCTTCATATTCCTTTGAAGGATTCCCAAGTCCTGCAATGATAAACATCTTCCTACCTCTTTTCTCTCTGTCTTTCTATTTTACAAGATACACCTGCTTTTGTCACGCAAACTTATGAATAAATTTTGAAACTTCTTCATACATTATAAAAACAAACCTATCGTTTACACAGGAGGCTTTATGAGTTCAAAAACAAAAATCGTAGTGTTGCACATGAAAGAAATCATTTATACGACCATCTTCATCGTGCTTGGAATATTGTTGCTGGTTCTGCTTGGCATTATGTTCTTTCCAAAAGGTGAAAAACGCACTTCAAGCGAACCCCGCTATACACCGGGTGTTTACACCTCCACCGTCACTGTGGGGAATACCAATCTGGAACTGGAGGTCGCTGTAGACAGTACCCATATCAACGCCGTGCGCTTTCAAAATTTAGATGAGTCCATAACAACGATGTACCCATTGGTACAGCCCGCAATCGAATCCATTGCCGCACAGGTATGTCAAAAACAATCCTTAGAAAACATCACGTATTCTGAGGAAAATCCCTATACCTCACAGGTGATTGTCAACGCCATTGAAAAAGCATTAGAAAAAGCCGAAGTCAACGAATGACTCGGCTTTTGTTCTTTGTCTTTTATCCCTCTACAATCAAGTAACGTCCATGCGGCAAATGAAAAACCTCACTTGCCTCTTCCAGCATCTCATCTGTCATATCTGAAATGTCAGAACCATTTTCTTCAAAGTACTCGCGCACCTCTGCAAGAGAATCCACAACTGCTGCCATACAGTCCTCCAAAAACGCCTCTGCCTCTTCCAAAGTCTCTGCTACCGGCTCATCAAACAGTTGTCCCTGCTTTTTCAAAAAAACCTTTAAACAATCTTCATCATACTCGTACATTGCACATTATACTCCTTTTTCCCTTATAATTGTCAATAACTCACGCGGATGGTGAATGATGTGTGTTGCCCCGTGCTTTTGCAACACTTCTTCTGTACGGAATCCCCAAGTCACGCCTACACTTTCCATACCTGCTGCACGCGCTGTCAGCATGTCCACCTCAGAATCACCGATATAGATACATTCCTCTGTATCAACGCCAAACTCTTTGGCTATCCACTGCGCTGCTGCCGGATCCGGCTTTCTTGGAATCCCCTCACACTGTCCTTGTATATAATTAAATATATCACTTCCAAAAAACTTTGCAACTACATCTTTTGTCTGTGCGTCCGGTTTGTTTGAAAGCACAGCCAATTTCAATCCCTGCGACTTCAAATCGGCAAGCAAATCTTCAATCCCCTCATAGGGCTCTACTCGGTAAGTGCAATGCCTTCCGAAGATACGACCATAGACTTCCATCGCCCTCTCTATCTGTGAAATCTCCGTATCGCCTGCTGCACGCAAAGACTCCTCAATCAAAAACCTTGCACCATTCCCCACAAAGGCTCTGCACTGCTCCCTTGTAATCTCCGGCAATCCAAGCTCCTGCAAAGTCAAATTCACACAATATGTAATTGATTCCAGCGTGTCTGTCAAAGTTCCGTCTAAATCAAAAATACACACTCGCTTCATCTGCTCTTCTCCACACTAATCAAAATATCTGCGCACGCCAACCATGCGGGTGCCTGTATCCCATCTTTCGTAGTAATCGACATCCTGTATCAAGGTATCATACTTTGCACTCAAGGCATGAATCAACTTGCCATCTCCGATATAAATCGCAACGTGACTGACAGCTCCACCATTCTCATTATAAGTAATGATATCTCCCGGCTTCCATGCTGCCCTGTTATTCTTATCAATCGGTCTTCCGCCTGCACCCTGCTCAGCTGCACTCTTTGGCAAGATGACACCCATACAGTGCTCCATCACCCATTTTGTAAAGCCACTACAATCCCAGCCCTTCGGGGTCTTTCCGCCAAACACATACGGTGTGCCCGCAAACTCTAAAATCTTCTGCATATTTGCTGAAAGCTCACCCGGCGTATAATTATATTCATAAATCGCATCCTTGACATAGGTGTTTGAATATCCTGAGCTTAACGCTTGTCCATCCACCATACAATATGCCTTCACACGATACCGATACTCTGCCGACTTATTCACATCCGTCTCTGACCAGCTCAACGCATTCGCATCCTCCAGTCTTGCAACCAACTGATAAGCACCATTCCACTCACTTTTATAAATCTCATATCCCTGTGCGCCTGCCGCCGGCTTCCAACTCAGATTCACCTGCGTATTGCCACCGGTAAGATTACCGGAAATCCGCACCGTATTTGGCGTGGTCTTTCCACTTGCCACATTGGATGCCGGACCATATACCAACTCCGTCGGAAGCTGCTGCGCTGCCTTCACATAATAAAAATACGGAATGCCGCACTCACAACTGCTGTCAACATAGCTTGTTACAGCACCATCTGCAATCTCAGCAATGCATATAAATTCACCATCTGCGGCATTGCCCTTATATAGCTGATACCCCACTGCACCGGCTACTGCTTCCCAACTAATCTGTAAGGAATTATATGCCTGATTACTCACATCCGTGATGACTGGTGTACTGAGCGGCGTATAATGTTGCACACTGTCAGAGTGCTCCCCTTCTAGGCACTTCTTTTCTGTCTGTATAAAAGCACTCAGTTTATAATGATATACTTGGTTTAAGCTAATTTCTGTATCCTGGTAACTTGTCACCTCTTCATCTATAAACTCTTGCACCAAGACATACTCTCCATCCGTTCCCTGCCTCTTATAAAGAAAATAACCATCCACCTGCTCCATCTTCTCCCAAGCAAGGCAAACCGCCCCTTGCGAAGCCTCTGTAATACGCACATGCTTTACCTTCGCCGGATAAATGTAGAACACATCGTCCAAAGTAATTGTTCCCAAATAATCCTGTACAGCAAGTTTTACATCCGCAGAGCCAGGCTCTTGATTGTCCAGATATCCCACAACTCGCAGTTCATCCTTTTCTTTCACAATCGTGTGTCCCTGTGCATCTGTAAAGGTCGCACGCAGAACCTCCGGCTTGGCTTCTTTTCCGGTATACTCATATTCTGTCTGACTCAACTCACAAGAAACCAGCTTTAGCTCGGACGCATTCGGTAAAATCTTTGCCACAATCTCCTGACCGGATGCAAGAAAAAAGCCAAACAACAACGCAAGTGTCGCAAGCATCAATTTTTTCGTATCTCTATAAATCCATAATTGCATAACAAACTCCTTCTACTGTCAACCTCACTCATCTTATTACAGAAGTATGAAGTTTGTCAACTATGGAAGTCATAATTTCTTAACATATGAGATACTGTCGCATGACTTTGAGCGCATGTTTTTCCAAGCGGCTCACCTGCGCCTGTGAAATATCAATCTCACGCGCCACCTCAATCTGTGTCTTCCCTTCAAAAAAGCGAAGCTGGATGATGTAGCGTTCTCGCTCACCAAGTCTGTCCATTGCCGCCTGCAAGGCAAGCCCCTCCACCCAATTCTCTTCTTTGTTTTTCTTATCGCTCACCTGGTCCATCACATAGAGGACATCGTCCCCATCACTGTAGACCGGCTCCTGTAGACTCATTGGCGTCTGAATTGCATCTAATGCAAACACAATATCCTCTTTATCAATGCCGATTTCCGTCGCGATTTCCTCCAAACTCGGCTCACGCAAATTTTGCTTCATAAAATTTTCTTTTGCATAAATCGCCTTATATGCGGTATCACGAAGTGACCTGCTGACACGGATGGAATTGCTGTTATCTCGCATATACCGGCGAATCTCCCCAATAATCATCGGAACTGCATAGGTGGAAAATTTTACATCCAACTCAGTATTAAAATTGTTGATTGCTTTGATTAGTCCCACACAACCAATTTGAAACAAATCGTCTGCATTCTCATTGCTATTAGAAAAACGTCGAATCACGCTTAACACCAAGCGCAGATTTCCTTTGATATATTCCTCTTTAGCCTCTTTATCTCCCGCTTTGATGCGTGCAAACAGCGCCTTTTTCTCTTCCTCCTTCAGAATCGGAAGTTTTGAAGTATCTACCCCACAAATCTCTACTTTATTAAGAGCCATCCTGTCATCCTCCTATCACATTTCGTAATAGTAAAATGATGCACAAGATGGCTCCGAAGTATTCTACTCTATTATGAAATAAAAAAAGTTTTAGTCCTTGACAAGACTCCCTTATCTGTCCCACTTGTCTGCAAGATTCTGAATCTGACCTTCGAACCTCGCCAGCTCTTTGTTCGCCAGACCCTCGTTCTTAAGCACAACCTCCATCAGACGCTTGGCCGCAAGCACTACACGCTGGAATGCACTTTCTGCTTTCACCCGTGCAGGCTTCACATCTGCCTTCTTTGCAAGCCGCACACCCTCTGTGAGAATTGCATTCTCCGCCAAGTCCAGACATCCGCCGGAATATGGCGCAAAGCTTTGCCAACCGAAAGTTTCGGTCACAGTCTGCGCAAACTCCTCTGTCACGGCATCCTCTCCGTGCACCACGCAGACGCGCTGCACCTTCGACTTGAAGCCCCCAAGCCAATCAAGCAAGCCTTTCATATCTGCATGACCGCTGATACCCTTCAAGCTTTCAATCGTTGCGGCAACCTCAATGTTCTCACCGAACAATTTGACACTGGCAGCTCCGTCTATGAGCTTTCGTCCCAGCGTTCCTGCTGCCTGATAACCCACAAACAAAATGGTGCTGTCTGCTCTCCATAAATTATGTTTGAGATGATGACGGATGCGCCCCGCCTCACACATACCCGAAGCAGAGATAATCACCTTCGGCTTCTCATCAAAATTGATAAGCTTCGAATCGTCGCTGGTAAGCGCCAGCTTTAATCCTGGAAAGACAAGCGGATTGATACCCTTTTTCACAATCTCCATCGCGTCTTCATCAAAGCAGCTCTGTCCGTTCTTCGTAAACACATTCGTCGCCTCAATTGCAAGCGGACTGTCTACATACACTTCAAAACTTGAAAATTCCGGGAGCAGATTTTTCTCTTTTATCTCTCGGATAAAATACAAAATCTCCTGCGTCCTTCCAACCGCAAAAGACGGAATCACAACATTGCCGCCCTTCGTAAAGGTCTCTCGCAAAATGCGGGTGAACTCACCCAAATAATCCGGTCTCTCTTCACTATGGATACGGTTCCCATAGGTGGACTCAATGATGATATAATCCGCCTCTTCTGTCACACTCGGATTGCGCAAAATCGGTTGGTCAATATTGCCGACATCTCCAGAGAATACCAGCTTCTTGGAAATTCCTTCCTCCTCAATCCACACTTCAATACTTGCTGAACCCAGCAAATGTCCGATATCTGTGAAACGCACCCATACACCCTCACAAAGTGCAATCTTCTGATTATAGTCACAAGGTGCAAGCATATCAATCGCAGCAATCGCATCCTGCATCGTATAAAGCGGCTCATACAAAGGTGCGCCCGAACGCTTTGCTTTTCGATTGCGCCACTCTGCCTCAAATTCTTGGATATGTGCACTGTCGCGCAACATAATATTACACAAATCAGCAGTGGCAAAGGTAGTCACAATCTCTCCCCTAAATCCATGCTTACATAACAGGGGAATACGCCCCGAATGGTCAATGTGGGCATGTGTCAGCAGAATATAATCAATCTCTCCCGCCGCAACCGGAACCTCTTGATTCTCGTATAAATCCGGTCCCTGCTCCATTCCACAATCAATGAGAATATGCTTCCCGTTCACTTCTAACAAGTGACAGCTTCCCGTCACCTCATGTGCGGCACCGATAAATGTCAATTTCATACCAGCAACCTCCTTTTTCTTTCTTGTTCTTATTATAACACACAGAAAGAGGATTGGTGCTTTTTTTATTCATATCTTACCATTTCTCTTTTTAGCCTCTGCATAATCTTCTTCTCTAAGCGAGAAATATAAGACTGTGAAATCCCCAGCAAATCCGCTACTTCTTTTTGAGTCTTTTCTTCCCCATTCTCAGATTCCAGTCCATAACGCATTTTGACAATCAGACGCTCTCTGCCCGGCAAACCGTTAATTGCTTTGACAAGAAGACGTCTCTCTGCCTCATTTTCTAAATCCCGATAGATGGTATCCTCTTCCGTTCCGAGTATGTCCGATAACAACAACTCATTTCCATCCCAATCCACGTTGAGTGGCTCGTCGATGGACACCTCCAATTTTGTCTTATTATTCCGTCGCAAATACATCAAAATTTCATTTTCAATGCACCGCGACGCATACGTCGCCAGCTTGATATTTTTTGTGGGGTTAAATGTATTGATTGCTTTAATCAAGCCTATTGTGCCGATGGAAATCAAATCTTCCACACCAACACCTGTATTGTCAAATTTTTTGGCGATGTAAACCACCAGCCGCAAATTGTGTTCAATCAATCGTTTTTTTGCCGTCTCAGCTTCTTCCGTGCCCAGCTGTAAGATGGCTGCATTTTCTTCTTCCGCCTCTAAGGGTGCCGGAAGCACCTCCGTGCCTCCTATGTAATGGATTTCCGTTTTCTCTGGAAACAAGATGGTGCGAAATCCCGATAGCACCTTCCAGCGGAATTGCTGTGGTATCACTGCGTTTACAATCATCTTCAAATCCTCCTAAAATAAATTCGGATTTAAAATCATCTCATACGCTCCTTCGGCAGAAATCATTTCTTCACTTACACCGATTAACGGCTCCTGCACCCAACATTCCTTCTCCCCGTAAATATGCATACGGTCTATTTTCAGAGTAGGCAAAAGCCCCTCCTTCTTTCCGATGGAACAATATGGTACATAACGAATTCGCGTGATAGGAACTTCTCCAACCAGCCGTTTTGCTGCTTCAGAATCCAAAATACTGACCGGTTTTTTGGAAATCGGGTCAACCAGACCATTTCCCGTGTCAATCATTCCTTTCACTTGACATATCCGCTCACCCAAATACAAATCGACGTTGCAATGATATTGGTTTATCCTTTGTACGGACACGATAAAATCCCATAGTTTGGAAACCACATAATACCCACCGATTGCGATTGCGAAAAACAGTGCACCCACTCTGACATACGGATATAGCACCTCCAAAAGGCCTCCAAGCAAAAAGCTTCCGATGTAAAGCAGCACATATGCTTTCACAAATGTTTTCGCATCTTTGATTTTAAGTCCGGCTCGAATCATACATGTGTTAACTACTACGTGGAACAAGACCAGTTTGATTGCTGCATACGGAATTGGTAAGATGACAACAAGACAGGTCAGTAAGGACCCTGCGATTGCTCCCAAACAGATTCTTCCATGTGTGGCAGTACATTTCAGCATCTTTTTTAATAATAAAAGGAGCAAATAGTCCATCATAAAGTTTACCAAAAACAGCACGTCTACATACAATTCATAGTACACGTTCCACCTACTTTCTCTTTCACACGAAAGTGATTTGGTACTCAAGCAAGATTTATTATAGAAAAAGCAAGACGTGAAATTTGTCAAATTCTGGAAGGAATTTCCATTTTCCTACGACAAGTTTCGCAAGAACAAAGAGTCGCTTGCGACTCTTCGCGCCCGAGCGGATTGCGTAGCAATATACTTCGACTCCGCGAGGTGCGCATCCTCACGGAGTGTTTTTGCTTTATGGAAACGAAGTTTCCT
>JAXJPN010000048.1:0-30120 GCA_036311625.1 Faecalimonas sp. | reverse complement strand
GTTCTTGACTTTGCTACAGGCAAGGAAAGAAAGGTGCAAGTGGAGGAGGGTGAATGTATCCAGCCACTGGGCTTTGTGATGGGAGATTTTGTCTACGGAGTTGCGCGCAAGTCCGATGCCGGCAAGACGGTGACGGGTGAGGATGTGCTTGGTATGTATCGCGTGGAGATTCGGGACGAGAAGAATCAGGTTGTAAAGACCTATCAGACAGAAGGCGTATATATACTGGGTGCAGGCTTTGAGACGAATCGGATTACCTTGCAATGCGCAGTGAAGGAGAATGGCTTGTATCGCCAGACGGCGGACGAATATATTGCAAACAATGAGGAAAAGAAAGGGACTGTGTCTTTGCAGCCTTACCAGTCAGAACTGAAAGGCACGGAGTATTGTCTGAGTTTTGCGGAAGGATTTAAGAAGGAAAAGGCGCGTGTGCTGCGTCCAAAGCAAATGTTGGCAGAGCGGGATACGACTTTGAAGTTTGAAGAAAAGTCGGAAAAGTTATATTACAGCGCTTACGGGCAAGGCGAGCTGCTTGCGGTATATGAGGAGGCTGGAGAAGCTTTGAGAGCGGCGAAAAAGGCTTTTGGCGTGGTAATCTCACCGCGACAACGTTATGTCTGGGAAGATGGGAACCGTGTTGCATGGTATCGAAATTTTGAGGTGCCGGCAGTTGTGGCTGGGGATGGAGAGAGTACGCTTGCGGCGAGCTTGCGGACGGTTGCCGGATATGAGGGCAAGCAGGTGGATGTGTCTATGGAATTGCAGGGCAAGAATATGTTGGAGGTCTTGGAGATGGCAAGTGGCGGTGAAGCTGTAAGACTGCGGGCTTGCTCTTCGGCAGATATGCGATATCTTCTTGACAAAGGCACGCCGGTGATTGCGCTTACAGGAAGTGCGGAGGCTGTTGTACTTGTTGGTTATGATGCGAAGACGGTAACCTATATGAATCCTGCCAATGGGGGTACACGTACCTTGAGTTTCGATGCGTTTGATGCGATGGTGGAAGGCAGTGGACGTACGTTTTTGGGATATATGAGAGACAATGACAAAAGAGAGAGTGAACATGAGTAAGATATTTTATTTGATGGGGAAAAGTGCTTCCGGGAAGGACACAATTTATAAGAAGATAAAAGAGAAGCTGCCGGAGCTTTCTCCGATTGTGTTATATACGACTCGCCCGATTCGTGAGAATGAACGTGAAGGGGTAGAGTACCATTTTGTGGATGAGGAAAAGTTACGGGAATTGCAAAAAGCCGGAAAGGTGATTGAACTGCGCGCATATGATACTGTACACGGTGTATGGAAATATTTTACTGTGGATGACGGACAGTTTGCTGCGGAGCAGAACTACGTGGCAATCGGTACTTTGGAGTCTTATAAGGGGCTTCGTGACTATTTGGGCGAGGATTGTCTGATTCCCATCTATATTGAGGTGGATGACGGGCTTCGCTTGGCGCGTGCCCTAGAGCGAGAGCGTGCGCAAGGTCAGCCGAAGTATGAGGAGCTTTGCAGAAGATTTCTTGCGGATGCAGCTGACTTTTCGGAGGAAAAGCTTCGCGAAGCGGGGATTACGAACAGATTTCGCAATGTAGATATCGAGACCTGTGTGGAAGAAATTGTACTAGGTATTCGTGAAAATTTATGATATAATGAAGAGAGCTTGATGAAGGAGGTGGCAATATGGGTGGTTTTAAGGATGTAGTCGGACATCGTGATATTATCCAGTATATTCAGGATGCGGTGCAGCAGGACAAAGTATCACATGCATATATATTGAATGGACAGCGCGGTTCGGGTAAGAAGATGCTCGCCCGTTTATTTGCCATGACCTTACAGTGCGAGTCGGGAAGGCCGGAGCCTTGTGGGGAGTGCCGTTCTTGTAAGCAGGCACAGAATGAGAATCAGCCGGATATTATCACGGTAAAGCATGAGAAGCCGGCTTCTATCAGTGTAGATGATGTGCGGGAACAGGTGAATGGAGATATCGTGATTCGTCCATACAGCAGCCGCTACAAGGTTTATATTATTCCAGATGCCGATCTTCTGACAGTGCAGGCACAGAATGCACTCTTGAAGACGATTGAAGAGCCGCCGGAGTATGCAGTTATTTTCTTGCTGACAGAGAATGCGGACAGTTTGCTTGCGACCATTCGCTCGCGCTGTGTGATGCTGAAGCTTCGCAATATCAAGGATAAGCTGGTAAAGAAGTATTTGATGGAGCAACTACAGATTCCGGATTATCAGGCGGATTTGTGTGCGGCGTTTGCACAGGGGAATATCGGACGCGCAGTAATGCTTGCGAAGTCCGAGTATTTTGGTGAGATTAAAGAGGAGGCTGTGCAACTTCTAAAGTATATTGGCGAGATGGAGATGCACGAGATTGTCAGTGCAGTCAAAGAGATTAACAAGTACAAATTAGAAGTGACGGATTATCTGGACATCATTACCATTTGGTATCGGGATGTGTTGCTTTACAAGGCAACGAAGGATGTTGGCGGTCTGGTATTTGCGGATCAGTTAAAGTATATTAAAGAACAGGCATCAAAGAGCTCATACGAGGGTATTGAGACGATTTTAGAGAGCATAGAGCGCGCAAAGCTCCGCTTAAAAGCGAACGTGAACTTTGATTTGGTGATGGAGCTCTTGTTGCTTACGATAAAGGAGAATTAAGATATGACGAAAGTAGTTGGAGTGAGATTTCGCCAGGCGGGGAAGGTATATTTCTTTTCGCCGGGCAAGCTTCATTTAGATAGAGGAGACCAAGTTATCGTGGAGACGGCGCGAGGCGTGGAGTTTGGAAGAGTGGTTTCTGCTCCAAAGGAGGTTTCTGAGAAAGAGATTACGCAGCCGCTGAAGTCTGTGATTCGCATTGCGACGGAGGAGGACAAGCGGAACGAAGAGAAGAATCGCAAGAAAGAAAAAGAAGCATTTGATTTGTGCTTGGAGAAGATTCGCAAGCATGAGCTGGATATGAAGTTGATTAGTGCGGAGTATACCTTTGACGGGAATAAGGTCTTGTTCTATTTTACCTCAGACGGCAGAGTGGATTTCCGCGAGTTGGTAAAAGACTTGGCGTCGGTATTTCGTACCCGCATTGAGCTGCGCCAGATTGGCGTGCGTGATGAGACCAAGCAGAGAGGCGGCATTGGAATTTGTGGCCGTGCACTGTGCTGCCACACGTACTTGTCAGATTTCGCACCGGTTTCGATTAAGATGGCAAAGGAGCAGAACCTGTCCTTGAACCCGACGAAGATTTCCGGTGTGTGCGGAAGATTGATGTGCTGTCTCACGAACGAAGAGGAGACTTATGAGGTGTTGAACAGTCGCTTGCCGGCAGTTGGCGATACGGTGACCACACCGGATGGGTTGAAGGGCGAGGTCAAGAGTGTCAGTGTACTTCGTCAGCGTGTGAAGGTAGTCATTACGAAGGAAGATGACGAGAAAGAGATTAGCGAGTATCACGTGGACGAGCTGCGTTTTAAGCCGAAGAAGAAAAAGCGAGACAACAAGCTTTCAAAAGAGGAGATGCGTGAGTTATCACAGCTTGAGAAGGAATAAAAGGAGAGTTCGGTATGGCGACACAATTAAAGCCGGAGGAACGTTTGGATGATTTGCAGGTGAACGGCTATGAGATTATCCAGCATGCAGGAAAGTTTTGTTTTGGAATGGATGCAGTTCTGCTTGCGAATTTTGCCCGTGTAAAGAAGACAGAGCGCGTATTGGATTTGGGTACAGGGACGGGCATTATTCCGATTTTGCTTACGGCAAAGACCGAAGGGGAAGCCTTTGTGGGTTTGGAGATTCAAGAGGAGAGTGCGGATATGGCGCGCAGGAGCGTGGTGCACAACCATCTTGAGGATAAGATTAAAATTGTAGCAGGCGATATTAAGGAGGCAGAGCAGATTTTTGGACCTGTCTCCTTTGACGTCATCACGACGAATCCGCCGTATATGATTGGGCAGCATGGAATCTCCAATGCATCGGACGCGAAGACCATTGCAAGACATGAGACTTTGTGCACGTTGGACGATATTCTGCGGGAGAGTGCAAAGCTTTTGAATTTTCGAGGGAGATTTTATATGGTACATCGCCCGTTCCGTCTGGCAGAGATTCTGTCAAAGATGGTGGCATATGGCATCGAGCCAAAGCGTCTGCGGATGGTACATCCTTATGTGGACAAGGAGCCGAGTATGGTTTTGATTGAGGGGTTACGTGGAGGTAATTCGCGGATGACAGTGGAGCCGCCGCTGATTGTCTACAAAGAAGTAGGCGTGTACAATGAGGAACTGTTACAGGAATACGGAATGAAATAAAAGGAGATACTATGGCAGGGAAGTTGTTTTTGTGTGCAACGCCGATTGGCAATCTGGAAGACATTACCTATCGAGTTGTGCGGACACTTGGAGAAGTGGATTTGATTGCGGCGGAGGACACGAGAAACAGTATTAAGCTCTTGAATCATTTTGGCATTAAGACGCCGATGACAAGCTATCACGAATACAACAAGATTGAGAAAGGCAAAAAGCTGGTGGAAAAGCTGCTTGCGGGAGAACAGATTGCGCTGATTACCGATGCGGGGACACCGGGTATTTCCGATCCGGGAGAAGAATTGGTGCAGATGTGTTATGAGGCAGGTGTCGAGGTGACATCTCTGCCTGGTCCGGCAGCCTGTGTTACGGCATTGACCCTGTCGGGATTATCCACACGCAGATTTGCATTTGAGGCATTTTTGCCGTCCGATAAGAAAGAGCGTCTGGCGATTTTAAAAGAGTTGCAGGAAGAGACGCGCACGACGATACTCTATGAGGCACCGCACCGATTGGTAAAGACCCTGCGGGAGCTGTTGGATTGTTTGGGCAATCGAAGACTTACTGTTTGCCGCGAGCTTACGAAGAAGCATGAGACCGCGTTTGCCACGACGATAGAGGAGGCCATCGCATATTATACAGAGCAGGAACCGAAGGGAGAATGCGTTTTGGTGATGGAAGGCAGAAAGCGCGAGGAGCTGCTTCGCGAGGAGGCTGCGAAGTGGGAGACGCTGACGATTGAGGAGCATATGGCGTATTATCTAGAGCAAAATATGCAAAAGAAGGATGCGATGAAACAGGTGGCAAAAGACAGAGGAATCAGCAAACGCGAGGTTTATCAGCAATTGTTGTAGATATTTGGTTGAAATGAACAAGCAAATATTGAAAGTTTGTGTATTTTGGGTATAGACCAAATTTGAAAAAAAAACTATACTTATAGAAGATTATTAACTGGCAGAATTGGAAGGAGAAATAATTACATGGCAAGTTTATCATTAAAGGGGATTAACAAGACGTATCCAAATGGATTCGTAGCAGTTAAGGATTTTAACCTTGAGATAGAAGACAAAGAGTTCGTCATCTTTGTAGGTCCTTCGGGATGTGGTAAGTCTACGACACTTCGTATGATCGCAGGTCTTGAGGAGATCACAGATGGAGAATTGAAGATCGATGACAGAATCGTGAACGACGTAGAACCGAAGGACAGAGATATCGCGATGGTATTCCAGAACTACGCTCTGTATCCTCATATGACAGTGTATGACAATATGGCATTTGGTCTTAAGCTGAGAAAGGTACCGAAGAAAGAGATTGACAAGATGGTACGTGAAGCAGCTAAGATTCTTGACTTGGAACCATTGTTGGATCGTAAGCCGAAGGCTTTGTCAGGTGGACAGAGACAGCGTGTTGCTATGGGTCGTGCAATCGTTCGTAACCCTAAGGTATTCTTGATGGATGAGCCTCTTTCAAACTTGGATGCTAAGTTGAGAGGACAGATGCGTATCGAGATTTCTAAATTGCACCAGAGATTGGGTACAACAATCATCTACGTTACTCATGACCAGACTGAGGCTATGACACTTGGTACAAGAATCGTAGTTATGAGCGCAGGTGTGATTCAGCAGGTAGATACACCACAGGTACTTTACGATGCACCGAACAACTTATTCGTTGCCGGATTTATCGGATCACCGCAGATGAACTTTATGGATGCTGTATGTAATGTAAAGGGAGATAAGGTATACCTTCAGGTTGGACCGGCTTCTATCGCATTGACAAAAGAGAAATCTAAGAAATTGATTGATGGTGGATATGAAGGAAAGACAGTTGTTCTTGGTATTCGTCCGGAGAACGTACACGATGAGGAAGAATTCCTTGCAAAATCACCAGATACTGTGATTGAGTCTACAATCCGTGTATACGAGATGTTGGGAGCAGAAGTTTACTTGTACTTCGATTACGAAGGAGCGAACGTAACAGCTAGAGTAAATCCTGCAACAAAAGCTAGAACAGGCGATACCGTGAAATTTGCTTTGGATGCTGAGAAGATTCACGTATTCGACAAAGAGACAGAACAGGCTATTACAAACTAGCCTACATAAAGACAAAGTAGAAAGGATATCGCATCTGCGATATCCTTTTTTAAGAGAGGTAACAAGATGGATTTAGATAAGAAGAATTTGAAAAAGATTAGAGGGCTTATTTTATTTACAATCTTTATATTGGTAGCGCTTTGGAACTATAAGCTGCTGTTTGAAGGCTTACAGCTTTTGATTCGGATTTTGCTTCCATTTCTAATCGGAGGCGGAATCGCGTTGGTTTTGAACACACCGATGAGCTTTTATGAACGTAAGCTTTTTGAGGAGCGTAAATATGGGCAGAAGAATTGGGCAAAGAAGGCGGCACGACCGGTAGGATTTGTGCTTGCTCTCTTATCTGTGCTTGGCGTGCTTGCAATT
Source organism: Faecalimonas sp. (assembly GCA_036311625.1). Taxonomy (GTDB): domain Bacteria; phylum Bacillota; class Clostridia; order Lachnospirales; family Lachnospiraceae; genus Faecalimonas. The sequence goes on along the minus strand of JAXJPN010000048.1, from coordinate 23,354 downwards.
GTTGTATTTATTGTGGTGCCGGAGCTTGGCAATACCGTGCTGAATTTGGGGAAGACCTTGCAGAAATTCTTGCCGGAGGCGCAGATGTGGGCCGTTCGTGTATTTGATGATAATCCTGAGTTGGTCAGATATATTTTAAAGTTGGACTTTGAGTGGGATAAGATATTAGCAAACATTGTGGATTTTGTGAAGAGCGGCGCAGGAAGTGTGATAGGTACGACTTACGGTGCGGTAAAGAGTATTGTGAGTGGAATATCCACATTTTTCATTGCCTTTGTATTTGCGTGTTATGTATTGTTGCAGAAGGAGAGATTGGGCAGACAGGTGCGTAAGCTGATGTATGCCTTTATGCCACGTGATTGGGCAGACATTTTTGTGGCGCTTGGCTCTTTGACGCAGAATACCTTTTCGCATTTCCTTACGGGGCAATGTTTAGAAGCAACGATTTTGGGTGTGATGTTTTTTATTGCAATGAGTGTGTTCCAGATGCCATATGCACTCTTGATTTCTGTGTTTATCGGATTTATGGCGTTAATCCCGATTTTTGGTGCTTTTATTGGCTGTGCGCTTGGTACGATTTTGATTTTTATTGTCAATCCGATGCAGGCGCTTGGGTTTATCGTGATGTTCTTGGTGTTGCAGCAGATTGAAGGCAATTTTATCTATCCGCATGTTGTGGGCAATTCCGTAGGGCTTCCGCCGATTTGGGTTTTGGTTGCAGTCAGTGTGGGTGCAAGTTTGATGGGCGTGATTGGTATGGTAATCTTTATTCCGATTATCTCTGTGGTGTATAGCATGCTGCGCGGCATTGTGAATCGCAGGCTAAAGGAGCGCGAAGTACAGCTTGAAGAATGTATGGAACAACCTGAAGCAGCAGAAGAAGAACATCTTTCGTGTTAAATAAGGACTCTCCCGGAATATACTAGAGTAAGAACTAGAAACCGGGAGAGTTTTTTATGTTAAATGCGTTGTGGGCCGGGATGTTGTTAATCGGAATTATTTATGGTGCACTACAGGGAAATTTATCTGCGATTACGGATGCGGCCCTAGAGTCGTCAAAGGAGGCGGTTACGCTTTGCATCACGATGTTGGGTGTGATGGCATTTTGGATGGGAATGATGGAAATTGCCACGAAGGCGGGTGTGATTCAGGGAGCTTCCAAGATTTTGGCTCCGGTGATTCGCTACTTTTTTCCGCGTATTCCGAAGGAGCACAAAGCAAATCAATACATTACGACCAATTTTATCGCCAATATATTGGGACTTGGCTGGGCAGCGACGCCTGCGGGCTTGCAGGCAATGGAGGCACTTGGTGAATTAGAAGAAGAAAGAAGAGCAGGAAAAGCACACGGGAAGGCAATGCAAAAAGGCGTTGCAAGCAATGAGATGTGTACGTTTTTAATTTTAAATATTTCTTCTTTGCAGTTGATACCGATTCAGCTAATTGCATATCGCAGTCAATACGGCAGCGTGAATCCGGCAGGTGTTATTGGTGCCGGATTACTTGCAACCGCAATTAGCACGCTGGCGGGAAGTCTATATTGTAAGCTGATGGACCGCTAAAACATTCATACTTTGCGGGGGTACGACATACACTTTAAGGAATAGAGCAAAGTACAGTGTGGTGGCAGTATGAAAGAGAATGAATTGGGCGTTTTGAATCAGTATGATGTGAACGCAAACGGCACCCGAAAAGTTCGAGGTGCTGTTTTATGTGATACAAAACAGGGACCGTTCTTGTTAAAGGAGCTTTCGTTTTCGGAGAGCCGTGTTCCGAAATTATATGAATTGTATACGTTTTTGGCAGAGCAGGGCTATACAGATGTGGATTGGATTGTGAAGACCAAAGAAGGCTCGCTGGTGAGTGAGGCGGAGGATGGGACGAAGTATCTGCTCAAAAAGTGGTTTTATGGAAAAGAGTGTGATTGCAAACGAGAGGCGGATGTATTGGACGGTGTACGGAATTTGGCATGTCTGCATCGTGTGATGGAATGTCCGTCACAGACATTGCAGGGGGAAAAGGAGCATCCGCGTGAGGATTTGGCACATGTTTTTTTTCGAAGGAACCGAGAACTAAAAAAGGTACGAAGCTTTATGCGGGGCAAGGTGGCAAAGAGCGAATTTGAGTTGCAGTTTTTGCAATGTTTTGATGGAATGTATGCATGGGCAGAGCGCGCAGTGGCGCAGCTTTCAGAGTTTGATTGTCAGGGGCTTTTTTGTGCGAGCCGGGAAAAGGGTTGCATTGTGCATGGAGATTACAATTATCACAATTTGCTTTTGGCGAACAATCGCATCGCTACCACTGGATTCGAGCATTTTTATACCGGTGTACAGATGGACGATTTTTATTACTTTTTGCGAAAGACGATGGAGAAGAACCAGTGGAACATCTATCTCGGGCATCGGATGCTGGAACAGTATCACCGGATTTTGCCGATTTCGGATGCGGCTTTGCAGTATTTAGCAGTCTGTATTGCCTACCCGGAAAAATACTGGAAACTGGCGAACTCTTACAATCGTTCCAGCAAGGTCTGGATACCGGCAAAGACAGTGGAAAAACTGGAGCTTGCGCTTCGTCAGACACGAGAAAAAAGGAAATTTCTGGAAAGTATTTTTTCTTTTCGGCCCTAAAACCTAAAAAAACGTCCAAAAGTGGTAAATAAATGCAAAAAATATGTGCAAAAGTACATTTCAAGCTTGACAAAAGCCTTATAAACGTTATAATTTAACGTAGGTGTTGAAATAAAAAGGAGGAGAAAATCCATGAACAGAACAGAATTAGTAGCAGCTATGGCTGAGAAGGCAAACTTATCAAAGAAAGATGCAGAGGCAGCTTTGAAGGCATTTACAGAAGTTGTAGCAGCTGACCTGAAAAAGGGCGGAAAAGTACAGTTAGTAGGATTTGGAACATTTGAAGTGAGTGAAAGAGCAGCAAGAGAGGGAAGAAATCCTCAGACAGGTGCTACTATGAAGATCGCAGCTAGCAAGGCTCCAAAGTTCAAAGCTGGTAAAGCTTTAAAGGATGCGATTAACGCATAAGGATTGCATATAAGAAAAGCCGAAGGGGATTGCGGACTGCGCAGTCTCCTTTTTCTGTATCAGGTATTTGACGGAAGGGACAGGAAGGTAGAACAATGAGATTGGATAAATTTTTAAAGGTGTCGCGTTTGATTAAGCGCCGAACGGTGGCCAATGAAGCCTGTGATGCGGGGCGTGTATTGGTGAACGGGAATGTAGCGAAGGCCTCAGTTAAGGTGAAAGTTGGAGATACGATTGAAATTCAATTTGGAACCAAGTCCGTGAAGGTGGAGGTGTTAGATATTCAAGATACCACGAAGAAAGAGGAAGCAAAGGAATTATTCCGCTACTTATAAAATATAAGCAAGTTGTCATAAATGCGTACAACCTTTCATAGAATAATAGGGAAATGCAGGAAAGGTTGTGATTGTTTGGAAGAAAGACAGATGCCACGCACCCATAAATTGGTCGTGAATAATCGAAAGACAAGTATGGTGACGGGGGTGTTGGACGTGCTTGCCTTTGACTTGAATGAAGTTTTGCTGGAGACAGAGCAGGGAATGTTGATGGTGAAGGGAAAAGACCTGCATGTGAACCGGTTGACTTTGGAAAAAGGGGAAGTGGATTTGACAGGACACGTAGACAGTATTGCATATTCCGATGTGCAGCAAGGCCAAAAGAAGGGGGAGAGCTTCTTTTTGAAGCTGTTTAAATAGGCAATGCTGGGGATTGGACAAGAGGCGGCGATTTTTTTATCAGCCTGCCTTAACGGCATACTGCTTTGCCTGGTATATACGGTCATTCGTATGTTCCGAAGACTTATCCGGCACAGCTTATTTTGGATATCGGTGGAGGATTTGTTCTTCTGGATTGGAAGCGGTATTTATTTGTTTTTGGAGATGTATCGCACTTGTGACGGGAATATTCGCTGGTACTTTGTTTTGGGCGTTTTGATTGGGGCCGTGCTGAGTATACAGCTTGTCGAGAAATTTCTTAAAAAAGGCATTGATAAATTCCGGAAAAAGAGATAATATGAAATAGATGGGTGAGTAATTGATAAAGGGTGAATACATATGGGGAACACGAAGAAGAGAAAGCGCGGTTCGCGTGCGAAAAAGCGTGTGTTGCAGCATAAGTTAAGTGTGCTTGGTATTTCAGGTGTGATTGTGATGTTGGCGGCGATTTTGTCTGTCGGCAGTATTTCTTTGCGGAAAAAGAATGAGGCTTACAAGGCACAGGAGGCGGAGCTTACGGCACAGTTGGAGGAGCAGGCTGAGCGTTCAGAGGAGATTGACGAGCTGGACGAGTATGTAGGCACAGACGAGTATGTAGAGGATGTTGCAAAGGATAAGTTGGGGCTCATCAATCCGAATGAGATTTTGTTCCGAGCAGAGCCTTGATGTGAAAGATAGAATAAAAGAATAAGATACAAAGGATAGCTTTAGGGAGACCTAGAGCTATTTTTGTGTAAAGGGGGAAGTATGAGAGAATTGGAGATGAATCCGTATGTGATTCAGATGGACAAGTTTGCCCGTTCTTTGGAAAAGCTGTCGGGTGTGCTTTTGAATTTGGAAAAGAGGCAGTCAAGCTTCACGGATGAGGAGTGGCGCAGAATGTGTACCCGTGTGTGTGAGCGCAGCTGTATGGCGTGCGGGAACCATGATATCTGTCTGGGGCGTGACCGGACGCAGACCTATGCTTTGCTGCGGGATGTGTTTCAAGCAATTGAAGATTGTGGGACAGAGTTGAATATTGAAGTGAAGCGCAAGCTGCAAAAATACTGCGCACAGGCACCCCGCTTTTTGAAGCATGCGTTGGAAGTGTATCGGGATGAGAAGCAGACCTTCGTCTGGAACCAGAAGATGGCACAGAACCGGGAGGGGTGTGCGGTGCAATTGGACTCTTTTGCGCAGATGATACAGCATGCGACGCGTGAGCTGGATGCCGGGATTTTTGCGGACGAGCATCTGGAGAAGAAGCTTCGTCTGTGTTTTTCGCGTGCAAATCTCCGCTTGTTGACTACCGTATTTTTTGTGAGTGCAGAAGGGCGGTATGAGATTCATGTGACGGTGAAGGCGCAAAAGGGACAGTGTGTGCCCAGCAAGGAAGTTGCACAGATGATTTCGGATTGCTGTGGTCGAAAGATGGTGCTTGGAAAGGAAGAGAGGCCTGTAGTAGGCACAGAGTATTGTACCATTACCTGTGTGGAAGGTGTGCGCTATCATACCTTGCAGGGGGTGGCGCGTATTGGCAAAGGTTGTCGAAGAATCTCCGGCGACAGTTTCTCGATGATGGATTTGCCGAATGGAAAGCAGGGGATTATTCTATCTGACGGTATGGGTGCCGGAGAAGTGGCATATCGAGAGAGTGCGATGGTTGTAGAGCTGTTAGAGGAATTGCTTGGCGCAGGTTTTCCGAAGGAGACGGCATTGCAGATGTTGAACACTGCCCTTGTGTTGGGTAGGGAGGAAGTGCGCTTTTCAACCATAGATATGAGTGTGTTTGACTTATATAGTGGGAAGTGCGAGTTTGTAAAAGCGGGTGCTTCGACTACGTTTTTGAAGCATGGTGGCAAGGTCGAGTGTATCAAGTCTACCAGTCTTCCGATTGGCGTACTTTCAAAGCTCGAGTTGCAGGAGGAGACGCGTACCCTGACGGATGGGGATTTTGTCATTATGGTGACGGATGGGGTGATGGACGCCTTGCCTACAGGTGAGCAGGAGCTTTTGTTACAGGTGATGATAGAGGGGACGAATAAGACGAATCCAAAGGAGATTGCTCAGCACATATTGGAGCAGGTGATGACTTGCTCTGGGGAGGTGCCGATGGATGATATGACGGTTTTGGCAATTGGTATATGGAGTCTTGAAAAATAGTGGGAAATGCGATAGAATTCGTAGTAGTAAGTAGGAAGAAGACATATACATAGGAAGAGCGATGCTGAAGAAAGTAGAAGCGTATGTGGCCAAGTGGCACATGTTAGAAAAAGGTGATAAAGTGATTGTAGGCGTATCTGGAGGTGCAGACTCTGTATGCCTACTTTTTGTGCTTTTAGAATTCCAGAAAAAGCTTCCTTTTGAATTGACAGTCGTGCATGTACATCATGGGCTTCGCGGTGCAGAGGCGGATGCTGATGAGAGGTATGTACGACAGCTTTGCGAGAAGCTGGGACTTTCTTATGTGTGCGAATATGTGAAAGCCCATGAGTTTGCGGTAGAGGAAAAGCTTTCTGAGGAAGAGGCGGGAAGAAAGCTCAGACAGATGGTGTTTAGCCGTGTGATGAGAGAACGTTATGCCACGAAGATTGCTTTGGCACATCATATGGATGACAATGCAGAGACCTTGCTCTTTCATTTGGCAAGGGGGACGGGACTTAAGGGGCTTGGCGGAATCCGACCTGTGACAGGGAATATCATTCGTCCGCTTCTCTGTCTGCGGCGTGGGGAGGTCGAGGCATACTTGCGGGAGCAAGGGATTCCCTACTGTGAGGATGCGACCAACCAGACGGATGCTTACACAAGGAATCGCATTCGGAATCATGTGCTTCCTTATATAGAGCAGAAAGTCAATGCCCGTGCGGTGGAGCATATGCAGGAGACGATGGAGAGACTAGGTGAACTGCAAAGTTTTGTAGAGGAACAAAAGGAATTTTATTTCCAACAGTGTGTAAAAGAGAGTGAATCGGGATATATTTTGGAGAGGGAAAGCTTTTTGACTGTCCCGAAGGCACTTAAGGCGCTTTTGTTAAAAGAGCTGCTTGCAAGGGCGGCAACCTGTGAAAAGGATATAGAAGCAGTTCATATTGCGCTGTTACAGGAGCTTTTAGAAAAGCAGGTGGGAAGAAGTCTTGATTTGCCGTATGGCTTGGAGGCAAAGCGAGTATATGAGGGCTTGCGAATCGGCAAGAAGAAGCCCGAATGTAGCGAGGAGCATTTCCAAAGCGGGTGTGTGCAGTGGTGTGTATTGGATAAAGAAGACGCAGAGAACTTGGCTTTACAAAAAGAGTACACGAAATACTTTGATTATGATATAATTACGGATGGTGTATGTGTCCGCACGCGGCAAGCCGGAGATTATATCAGTATTCATGAGGATGGAAGGACACAAAAGCTGAAGACATTTTTTATCAATGAGAAGATTCCGCAGGAGGAGCGGGAGCGCGTTCTACTGGTAGCGGATGGCAGCCATATTTTATGGATTGTCGGACATCGGACGAATCCGTATTACCGTGTGCGGAGGAATACGAAGCATATTTTAAAAGTTTGGATAGACGAAGGAGAAGGATAAGATGGCGGAGACGATTCGTGTAATGCTTTCGGAAGCAGAAGTGAATGAGAGGATTGAGGAGCTTGCGAAGCAGATTAGTGAGGACTATGCCGGAGAGGCAGTACACTTGGTATGTATCTTAAAGGGAAGTGTGTTTTTTACTTGTGAGCTTGCAAAGCGCATTTGCGTTCCGGTATCTCTGGATTTTATGAGCGTGAGCAGCTATGGAGATGGAACGGCATCCAGCGGGATTGTAAGAATTGTAAAGGATTTGGATGAGAGCTTGGAAGGAAAGCATGTGATTGTCATTGAAGATATCATTGATTCCGGCAGGACGCTTTCTTATCTGTTAGAGGTTTTGGAAAAGCGGAACCCGAAGAGTATGAAGCTGTGCACACTTCTAGATAAGCCGGATAGAAGAGTGAAGCAAGTGAAGGTGGATTACACTGGATTTGAGATTCCAGATGAATTTGTCGTGGGTTACGGATTGGATTACGCACAAAAATACAGAAATCTACCCTATATTGGAATTGTAGAAGGTGTTGAGTAGGAGGAGCAGGCAGTTGAATAAAAATAAAAAATCAATTGGAATTTCACCATTTTTCATTATTTTGGTGTTGTTCTTTGTCTACTGGTTTGTCTTGCAAATCGGGATGCCAAAGAAAAGTATGACGTACGATGCATTTGTAAAGGCGTTGGATAGCGGAGAGGTTGTGTCCGTTCGGATTGAACAGAGCAAGGCAGTGCCGACCGGTGGGTTGGAAGTGACTTTCAAGGATGAAGATGAGAAGGGCTATTTGGAAGTATCTGATGTGAATGAGATACAGGTGCTTCTCAGAGAAGCCGGTGTGGAAGATGTTAAGGTAAGTGCCGTGCCGGAGGAATCGTGGTTTATGAACACACTTTTGCCGACCTTGCTGATGATTGTGGCGGTTATCTTCCTCTTTATGATGATGAATCGGCAGGGAGGCGGCGCGAAGGCGATGAATTTTGGACGCAATCGAGCGAAGATGAGCCGGCCTTCGGATAAGCATCTTTCTTTTGCGAATGTGGCCGGTTTGCAAGAAGAGAAGGAAGAATTAGAAGAGATTGTGGATTTTTTGAAGAATCCAAAGAAATATGTACAGGTGGGTGCGCGCATCCCGAAGGGAGTTCTTTTGGTAGGACCTCCGGGAACCGGAAAGACACTGCTTGCAAAAGCGGTTGCAGGGGAAGCAGGCGTTCCGTTCTTTACCATATCCGGCTCGGACTTTGTCGAGATGTTTGTCGGTGTGGGTGCTTCGCGCGTCCGTGAGTTGTTTGCAGATGCAAAGCAGCATGCGCCATGTATTATTTTTATTGATGAGATTGATGCGGTGGCAAGACGTCGTGGCACCGGTCTTGGCGGTGGACACGATGAGCGTGAGCAGACCTTAAACCAGTTGCTTGTAGAGATGGATGGTTTTGGTGTAAATGAGGGCATCATTGTGATGGCAGCGACCAACCGTGTAGATATCTTAGACCCGGCGATTCTGCGACCGGGACGCTTTGACCGTAAGGTTTCTGTGGGCAGACCGGATGTAAAGGGCAGAACCGAGATTTTGACTGTGCACGCAAAGGGCAAGCCTTTGGGTGACGATGTAGACTTGCGCCAGATTGCGCAGACAACAGCCGGCTTTACCGGTGCAGATTTGGAGAATCTTTTGAACGAGGCAGCAATACTGGCGGCGAAGGAAGACCGCGCCTATATCCAGCAGAAGGATATTCAGCGTTCTTTTGTAAAGGTGGGCATCGGTGCAGAGAAGAAGAGCCGAGTGGTCTCGGAGAAGGAGAAGAAGATTACGGCTTATCACGAGGCAGGGCATGCAATCCTATTCCATGTGCTTCCAGATGTCGGACCGGTGTACAGTGTTTCGATTATTCCGACAGGAATGGGGGCAGCAGGTTATACTATGCCGCTTCCTGAGAAGGATGAGATGTTCAACACAAGGGGACGAATGTTGCAGGATATTACGGTATCGCTTGGTGGACGCGTGGCAGAAGAGCTTATCTTTGATGATATTACGACGGGAGCATCCCAAGACATTAAGCAGGCGACTGCGCTGGCGAGATCGATGGTGATGAAGTTTGGTATGTCTGAGGAATTGGGCTTGATTAACTATGACAATGACAGCGAGGAAGTGTTTGTGGGCAGAGATTTTGCGCATACTTCTCGCGGCTACGGCGAAGAGGTTGCCGGAAAGATTGACCGTGAGGTCAAACGAATCATTGACGAGTGTTATGCAAAGGCGAAGGAGCTGATTTTGGAAAATCAGTCTGTGTTAGAAGCCTGTGCAGTGGCACTTCTTGAGAAAGAAAAAATCACAGGCGAGGAATTTGAGGCGTTATTTTATGAACAGGGAAGCGTTGTTTAGTGACGGAACAGAGAATTATGTGTTTCCGGCGGAGGTAAAAGCGAATTCACAAGTGACGATTCGTTTTCGTACTGCAGTGAATGATGTGAATTTTGTGCGTGTGTTTGCCGGCGCAAGGGGCTACCTGATGCGCAAGGTGTACACGCAAGGCGAGTTTGATTATTATGAGTTTACGGGAAATGTCGGGGAGGAGCCGATACACTATTGTTTTGAGATTGACAGTGGTGACGAGGTCTGCTATTACAACCGATGCGGAGTTTCCGATACCGTAGTTGAGGAGTATGCATTTACTTTGGCTCCGGGCTTTTCAACACCGGATTGGGCAAAGGGTGCCGTAATGTATCAGATTTATGTGGACCGTTTCTACAATGGAGATGCATCAAATGACGTAGAAAGTGGAGAATATATCTATATTGGCGAACCCTGTAGCCGCGTGACGGACTGGGAGAAGTGTCCGGCATTTATGGGTGTGCGCGAGTTTTATGGCGGAGACCTGCAAGGAGTTCTCGATAAGCTGGATTATTTGCAGGATTTGGGTGTGGAAGTGATTTACTTTAACCCTTTGTTTGTGTCTCCTTCCAACCACAAGTACGACATTCAAGATTATGACTATATTGATCCGCACTATGGAAAGATTGTCAAAGATGGCGGAGAGGTTCTCGCAGAGGATGCCCGTGACAATACAGCTGCGAGCAAGTATCGGCAGCGCGTCACAGACAAGGAGAATCTTGAGGCGAGCAATGCGCTCTTTGCGCGCTTGGTGCAGGAGATGCATCGTCGAGGTATGAAGGTCATCATTGACGGTGTCTTCAATCACTGTGGCTCTTTTAACAAATGGCTGGATAGGGAGCGGCTTTATGAGGACAGTGATGCCTATGACGCAGGTGCTTATGTTTCTAAGAATAGTCCATACCACAGCTTTTTTAGGTTTGGAAAAGAAGAGGATGCAGCGTGGCCGTACAATGGAAGCTACGATGGCTGGTGGGGGCATGATACGCTTCCGAAGCTGAACTATGAGGGCTCCGAAAGGCTAGAAGAATATATTTTAAACATTGGAAGAAAGTGGGTTTCTGAGCCGTACTGTGTGGACGGTTGGAGACTGGATGTGGCAGCGGACTTGGGACATAGTCAGGAATACAATCACAGTTTCTGGAAAAAATTCCGAAACGCGGTGAAAGAGGCGAATCCCAATGCGATTATTCTGGCAGAGCATTACGGGAATCCGAGAGCTTGGTTGCAGGGTGACGAGTGGGATACCGTGATGAATTACGATGCCTTTATGGAGCCGGTAACTTGGTTCCTAACCGGAATGGAGAAGCACAGTGATGATGCAAGACCGGATTTGTATGGAAACGCAGAGCATTTTGTGGGTGCGATGAAGCATCATATGGCAGATTTGCTTCCGTCTTCGTTGATGGTTGCGATGAACGAGTTGTCGAACCACGACCATTCGCGCTTTTTGACACGCACCAACCATATGGTGGGGCGCGTGCAGAAGCTGGGCTATGAGGCAGCCGGACAATTTACGCAGGAAGCGGTGATGCGGCAGGCAGTGGCGATGCAGATGACTTGGATTGGTGCACCGACACTCTATTATGGTGATGAGGCCGGCGTGGTTGGATTTACTGACCCAGATAATCGACGTACCTACCCTTGGGGAAAAGAGAATCAGGAGCTATTGAAGTTCCACAAGGAAGCAATTCGTATGCACCGCGAGAGTGAGGCTTTGCGGCGCGGTTCGCTCGAGATTCTTTTAGGAAAAGACAATCTTGTAGCTTATGGGCGATTTACAGAGTATGAAAAATACGTTGTGGTCGTCAATGCAAGTGAAGAAGAGAAGACGGCATGCATACCGGTTTGGCGCGTAGAGGTTCCGGCACAGGGACCGATGAGTCAGTGTCTGTATTCCGACACAGAAGGCTACTCCTTTGAAAAGACTTTGCACAAGGTGGAGGATGGTGAGCTTTGTGTCACGATGCCGGCAAATGCAGTGCGGGTATTTCAGTATAAGATGAAGAGACGATTGCACTTTTAAATGTGGAGGTAGTTATGAAATTAAATTACAGAAGAACGGTATTGATTGGATTGGCGTTTTTGTCAATCAGCGCATTTTGGCAGATGTATGACAATGTCATTCCCTTGATTTTAAAGGATACATTTGGTCTGGGAGAGACTGTGACAGGCGGGATTATGGCGGTAGATAATATTCTGGCACTGGTATTGCTTCCGGTGTTTGGCGCGCTTTCAGACAAGGTGCGTACGCCGATTGGAAAGAGAATGCCATTTATCTTAGGCGGAACTGCATTGGCATTGACCTTCCTTTTGTTTTTGCCGTTTGCAGACCGGACACAGAATCTGGCATTGTTTGTAGCTGCACTCTTTGTGCTGTTGATTAGTATGGGAACTTATCGCTCACCGGCAGTTGCTTTGATGCCGGATCTCACACCAAAGCCATTGCGCAGCAAGGCAAATGCCGTAATTAACCTGATGGGTGCGATAGGCGGTGTGTATACGCTGCTTATGATTAAGATTTTGGTTGGCGGCGGAGAGAGACCCGATTATTTGCCGCTTTTTCTCTCGGTAGGAATTTTGATGTTGCTTAGCATTGCGATACTGTTTTTCACCATTCGTGAGAATCGTTTGCGTAAAGAAATCGAGGCGAGCGAAGCGGTAGTGGAAGAAGTGGAGATAGTTGCCGAGACCAAATCAGGAAAGCTTCCAAAAGAAGTGATGCGAAGCCTGATTTTCCTTCTGCTTTCCGTGTCGTTTTGGTTTATTGCATACAATGCGGTTACGACTGCTTTCTCACGCTACGCAAAGCATGTGTGGGGACTCGAGGGCGGCGGTTATGCGGACTGCCTTTTGATTGCAACTGTGGCAGCAATTATCAGTTATATTCCAATTGGAGCATTGGCTAGTAAATTTGGCCGCAAGCGTATGATTCAAGTGGGAATTATCTTGATGGGTTCTTGCTTCTTGATTGCGGGCTTATACCCGACTTATCATATTTCAATGGTCATCTTCTTTGGAATCATTGGGTTTGCTTGGGCATCCATCGGCGTAAATTCTTATCCGATGGTCGTAGAGATGAGTAGCGCAGGAGATGTCGGGAAATATACCGGCTATTATTATACATTTTCAATGGCAGCACAGGTAATTACGCCGATACTTTCCGGAGCACTTTTGGAGCATGTTTCTTATCGGACTTTGTTCCCGTACTCGGTGACTTTCAGTGTTCTTGCCTTCCTTACGATGACACAGGTAAAGCACGGCGATTCAAAGCCACAGCAGAAGAAGAGCGTGTTGGAGAACTTTGACGTAGACGATTAGAGAAAGACAGTGGTGTGAGATGGAAATTTTGTATATTGTTGTAGGAATCGTACTTGTATTGTTGGTTTTGGGTTTGTGGATGATTTGCCCGCGTATTTTTGGGAAACCGAATCGAGAGCCGTTTTTGGGTGTATACTATGCACATAGAGGCTTGTTTGCAAATGATTCTGAGGCGCCGGAGAATTCATTGCTTGCCATACAAAAAGCGGTAGAGGCAGGCTATGGAATTGAGTTTGATGTACAGCTCACAAAAGATGAGGTTCCCGTTGTGTTCCACGATGCTTCTTTAAAGAGAATGTGTGGTGTGGATGGAAAGATTTGGGAGTATACCTTAAGTGAGCTGCGGCAGATGAAGCTGCTAGGTTCGAGACAGACGATTCCAACCTTGACAGAAGTGTTAAAAGCGGTTGATGGTAAGGTGCCGCTCATCATTGAGTACAAGATGGATCGCGTAGATACAAGGGTTTGTGAGTTGGGCAATGCAATTTTAGAAACATACAAAGGTGTGTATTGTATGGAATCCTTCCATCCATTTGCAGTTCGCTGGTATCGCAAATTTCGCCCGGATGTGATGCGGGGTCAATTGAGTATGAACCATGCAAGAGAAGGCAAAACGGCATTTACATACAAGTTGGTTTCAAATCTGCTTACAAACTTTTTGGCAAGACCGGATTTTATCGCGTACTGTCATGAGGATGCAGACCGTTTTGCATTGAAACTCTGTAGAAGGCTTGGTGCATTGGCAGTTGCATGGACGATACGGAGTCAGGCGCAGTATGAAAATGTAAAGACACAATTTGATTTATTTATTTTTGACAGTTTCCGCTTGGGACAGAACGAAAAAGGAGAATAAAGATGGAACAAAAAATTACAGACAGCATCGTATATGTGGGTGTAGATGATAAAGATTTGGATTTGTTTGAAAGCCAGTATATCATTCCGAATGGCGTGTCCTACAATTCCTATGTCATTTTAGATGAGAAGACGACAATTATGGATACCGTTGACAGTCGCAAGACTGACGAGTGGTTGGCAAAGGTGGAGAAGGCATTGGAGGGAAGAGAGCCGGAGTATCTGGTGATTTCCCATTTGGAACCGGATCACGCCGGCAGTATTCGCGTTCTGACAGAACGCTATCCGCAGATGAAGCTGATTGGAAATGCGAAGACCTTTGCAATGCTTCCACAATTTTTCGAGATGGATTTTGCGGCTCGCACCGTAACTGTAAAAGAGGGAGAGACGGTAGAACTCGGAAATCACTGCTTGCAATTCTTTATGGCACCGATGGTACATTGGCCGGAGGTTATGGTAAGCTATGAGCAGACGGAGAAGGTATTGTTCTCTGCGGATGGCTTTGGAAAATTTGGTGCTTTGGATGCAGATGAGGCTTGGACTTGCGAAGCGCGCCGTTATTACTTTAATATTGTGGGAAAATATGGGGCACAGGTGCAGGCTTTGCTGAAAAAGGCAGCGACACTGGATATCGGGATGATTTGCCCATTACACGGACCGATTCTGAAAGAGGATTTGGGATATTACATTGGCAAATATGACATCTGGAGCCGTTACGAGCCGGAGGACAAAGGTGTATTTATCGCCTATGCTTCGATTCATGGAAATACCGCGAAGGCAGCAAAGGAACTGGCAAAGATGTTGGAGAATGCAGGAGCAGAGCGCGTGGCGATTGCAGATTTATCTCGCGATGATATGGCAGAGGCTGTGGAGGATGCTTTCCGTCATGACCGTCTGGTTTTGGCAGCAGCTACCTATGACGGCGGCTTATTCCCTTGCATGGAAGATTTTTTGTTACATTTGAAAGCAAAGAATTATCAGAAGCGGACAGTAGCTCTGATGGAGAATGGAAGCTGGGCACCGCAGGCGGCGAAGAAGATGCGTGAAATCTTGGAAAGTATGAAAGAGATTACAATCTGTGAGCCGGTGGTAAGTATTCGTTCGACAGTGAAGGCAGATACAAGAGAGCAGATGCAGGTGCTTGCTGGAAATCTTGTACAGAAAAAAGAGGCATAGACAAGAAAATAAAAAAATTCAAAAAAGAAGTTGACTTTTATGGTGCGTAGTGATAAGATAACAAGCGTGCTGAAGAACAGCTAACAGGATTATTTGCCCAGATAGCTCAGTTGGTAGAGCAAGGGACTGAAAATCCCTGTGTCGCTGGTTCGATTCCGGCTCTGGGCACTTTTCCAAAAAGTGTTCTAAGCCGTTTATATATAACATAAGATAGTCAACATGCGGGTGTAGTTCAATGGTAGAACACTAGCCTTCCAAGCTAGATACGTGGGTTCGATTCCCATCACCCGCTTTTTTTGTTGTCTAAAAAGCAATCTTCCTTTATAATATGTTATAATATGAAGCAGAAAAATAAGCGGAGGGAATGAAAATGGAGCGTCATGCATTTGCGATGAGAATCAATGCCGGAAAGACGGCAGAATTCAGACAGGGACTTGGAAAGATTTGGAAAGAACTAACAGCATTCTTGGATGCGCATCAGATGACAAATTTTAGCATTTGGAATGCAGAGGATTTGGTATTTGGATATTATGAGACAGAGGGTGTGCTTGTGTTTTCAGAGGAAGACAAAAAGCAGGTAGCTGCGTGGGAGGCGTGCTATGGCGAAGCGTATACATGGATTTCCACACCGTTTGAGGAGATGCGCTTGATGTACCACGATTTTGGTATTGTGCGGGAGAGCAAAGAGCTGATTCGCCATCGTATGTTTATAACAAAACTGGTGCCGGGCGCGGAGGAAGAATATAAGGCGCGGCACGATGCGCTGGTAGAAGCAAGGGGAGATAAGGTTACAGAGGGCCCAGACAGTAATTTCTCTATCTGGTCGGCAGGCGGCTATATATTCGGGTACAATGAGATTGATATTACGATGGAACGTGAGCGGACGGAGGCGGACCGCCAGAGTGACATTGCTTGGGAGACCAAGATGTTTGAGATTATGAGTTGGATTACGAACGATGCGGACTGGATTAGCGGAGAATGTCACGAAAGTATAAAGCGTTTGGCTTGGCACGCATAAAGAGCAGCATTGTATCACATAAAAAACAGAGTACGCTCTAGACAAAAGAGTTGTATTTTAGTACAATATGAGTTAACACAAAAAGGAGGATGTAGGGTATGAGCAATCTTACAGAAATCAGATGGCACGGACGCGGCGGTCAGGGTGCAAAGACAGCAGCACTGCTGCTTGCAGACGTGGCTTTTAAAACAGGTAAATATGTGCAGGGCTTCCCGGAGTATGGCCCGGAGCGTATGGGTGCGCCGATTACCGCATATAACAGAATCAGCGATAAGCAGATTCGTGTACATTCCAATATTTACGACCCACAGTATGTGGTTGTGGTAGACGAATCCTTGCTGGAGACAGTGGATGTCACAAAGGGATTGAAAGAGGACGGTGCGATTTTGATTAACACCGCTTCTTCGAAAGAGCAGCTGATTCCGCATCTAAAAGGATATAAGGGAAAGGTATACACCATCGATGCACACAAGGTTTCGATGGAAACGATGGGCAAGTATTTCCCGAACACGCCACTGCTTGCGGCGATTGTAAAAGTGGCAGGCATTATGGACGAGGAGACGTTCTTGAATGAGATGGAGAGCTCATTCAAACACAAATTTGCCAGCAAGCCGGAAGTAATCGAGGGCAATATGGCAGCGCTGAAGATGGCGATGCAGGAGGTGCAGTAATGAATACAGATATCAAGAATTTGGGCGTGAAAGTAAAGTGGCAGGATTTGACAGAGGGAATGATTGTTGCCGGAGCCGGAACTTCGAAGGAGTTCAATACCGGTGAGTGGTCAGCTGTGAAGCCACAGTTTATCGAAGACAAATGTAAGCAATGTTTATTGTGCGTGCCGGTGTGCCCGGACAGCTGCATTCCGGTAAAGGATATGAAGCGCGGCGCATTTGACGAGGCGCATTGCAAGGGCTGCGGCATCTGCGTGAAGTCGTGCCCGTTCGGTGCAATTACGATGGAAGGGGTGAATTAAGATGGGAAAGAGAGAACGTTTATCTGGAAACGAAGCGGTAGCTATTGCGTTGAAACAGATTAACCCGGATGTATTCCCGGCATTTCCGATTACACCTTCAACGGAGATTCCGCAGTATTTCGCCAGCTTTGTTGCGAATGGCGAAGTAGAGACAGAGTTTATTCCGGTAGAGAGTGAGCACAGCTCGATGAGTGCCACTATCGGCGCATCCGCAGCGGGAGCAAGAGCTTTGACGGCTACTTCATCTTGTGGTTTGGCGTATATGTGGGAAGAATTGTACATAGCAGCAGCGAATCGTTTGCCGCTTGCACTTGCACTTGTGAACCGTGCCTTGTCAGGCCCGATTAACATCAACTGTGACCATTCTGACAGTATGGGCGCAAGGGATGCGGGTTGGATTCAGATTTATGCAGAGAATAATCAGGAAGCGTACGACAATATGGTGCAGGCTTACCGTATTTCTGAGCACAAGGATGTGCGCCTGCCGATTATGATTTGTCAGGATGGTTTTATCACCAGCCATGCAGTGGAGAATATTGAGCTCTTAGAGGATGTAGATGTCAAAGCATTTGTCGGCGAGTATGAGCCGGAGAATTATCTCCTCAATGCAAAGCAGCCGATGGCTGTGGGCCCATATGCGATTAGTGATTATTATATGGAAGCAAGAAGAGCGCAGGCAGAAGGTATGAAGAATACGGTGCAGGTTGTAAAAGACGTTGCAAAGGATTTCGCAAAGATTTCCGGCAGAGAGTACGGGCTCTTTGAGGAATACGGTATGGAAGATGCAGAGCGTGCAGTTGTTATCATTGGTTCTGCGGCAGGTACAACGAAGGATGCTGTTGATGCACTTCGCGCAAAGGGAGAGAAGGTCGGCTTGATTAAGATTCGTCTCTATCGTCCGTTCCCGGCAGAGGAGTTGGCAGAGGCTTTGAAGGATGTAAAAGCAGTTGCAATTATGGACCGTGCAGAAGGCTTTAGCAATCACGGCGGGCCGCTCGGCGCAGATGTGATGAGCGCATTGTATCGTGCAAAGGCAGACGCTTTGGCAGTGAATTACATCTATGGTCTTGGCGGACGTGATGTGCGCGTGGAAGATATGGAAGGCATCTATGAAGATTTGAAGCAAGTAATGGCAGATGGCGATGCAGGCGAGACTTACCGTTATCTTGGTGTGAGAGAGTAGGAGGGAGAAGACTATGGCATACAATTTTAAAGAGACAATGAACAAGCCGGAACGTCTTGCTCCGGGACATAGAATGTGCGCCGGCTGTGGCGGCACAATCGCAGTAAGAAATGTACTTCGCGGACTTCACGAGGGTGACAAGGCAGTCATTGGTAACGCAACCGGATGTCTGGAGGTTTCGACCTTTACCTATCCGTATACAGCTTGGGAAGATAGTTACATTCACAATGCATTTGAGAATGCCGGTGCAACCTTGAGTGGTGTAGAGGGAGCTTACAATGCATTAAAGCGCAAGGGCAAATTAGACGACACCTATAAGTTTATTACCTTCGGTGGTGATGGCGGTACGTATGATATCGGATTCCAGTCGCTTTCAGGAGCGATGGAGCGTAACCACGATATGGTATACGTCTGCTATGACAATGGTGCGTATATGAACACAGGTATTCAGCGTTCTTCTGCAACACCGATGTATGCAGATACGACGACGACACCGGTTGGAAGTGAGAGCAACGGTAAGCCACAGAACAGAAAGGATTTGGCAGCGATTATCGCAGCACACGATGTTCCGTATGTGGCACAGACGACCTTTGTACAGAACTTCAAGGACTTGCATATCAAGTCTGAAAAGGCAATCTACACACCGGGCGCAGCCTTTTTGAATATTATGGCTCCGTGTCCGCGTGGTTGGAGATACAACACACCGGATATTATGGAGATTTGTAAGCTGGGTGTGGAGACTTGCTACTGGCCGCTGTTTGAGGTGGTAGAGGGCAAGTGGATTTTGAACTACGAGCCAAAGAACAAGCTTCCGATTGAAGAGTTCTTAGTGAAGCAGGGCAGATTCAAACATTTATTTAAGAAAGAGAATGAGCATCTCATCGAGGCTTTCCAGAACGAAGTAGATAGAAGATGGGAAGAATTGAAATTTAGATGCTCGAGAGATTAGGAGAATACGATGCGTGTTGTAATAAAGGTTGGCACTTCGACGCTGACCTATGGAAATGGGAATATGAATATCCGCAGGATGGAGATTCTGTGTAAGACGATTTCAGACTTGATGAATTCTGGTTTGGAGATTGTATTCGTATCTTCCGGTGCAATTGGATTGGGAGTGGGAAAGCTTGGCTTGAAAGGTAAGCCGAGTGATATTCCATCAAAGCAGGCGGCGGCAGCAGTCGGGCAGTGTGAGCTGATGTATCTGTACGATAAGCTTTTTCAAGAATACAATCATACAGTAGCACAGATTTTGATGACCGGCGCAGACTTCGAATGTGAAGAACGCTTTGAAAACTTTCGAAATACCTTGAATCGCCTATTGGAGCTCGGTGCACTTCCGATTATCAATGAGAACGATACCATTGCGACATCGGAGATTAAGGTTGGAGACAATGATACTTTGTCGGCGATTACAGCAATGGGAGTCAAGGCAGATATGTTGGTACTTCTCTCGGATATCGACGGACTCTACACGGCAGACCCGCATACGGTGACGGATGCGACCCTGATTCCGCAGGTGTTTGAAATTGATTCTAAGATTAAAGCAATTGCAGGTTCCAAAGGAAGTGAGCTTGCTACCGGTGGTATGGCAACGAAGATTCATGCGGCGGAGCTTTGTATGGAAGCCGGCATCGATATGGTGATTGCAAATGGAAGCGACCCGCAGGTACTCTATGATATTTTCGAGGGCAAGCCGGTGGGCACACGATTTGTGGGAAGGAAAAAGTAAATGACAGTTCAAGAACTTTTAGAGGCGGCTCTGAAGACAAAGCCATTGGCAGCCGCACTTACGGAAGATGAAAAGAATAAGGGACTTCACTATATGGCGGAGAGCTTGCTCGCCCACACAGAGGAGATACTGAAAGCCAACGCCGAAGATTTGGAGGCGTATGGTGCGGGCGTGATGGCAGACAGACTGCGCTTGGATGCTTCCCGCATTGCAGGGATGGCAGCCGGCATTGAAGATGTATGCAAGCTTCCAGACCCGGTTGGCCGCGTGTTAGAACGCAAGACACTGTACAATGGTTTGGAGATGGAGAAGGTATCTGTGCCGATTGGTGTGGTTGCAGTCATCTATGAGAGCCGTCCGAATGTAACCTCCGATGCGGCAGCACTTTTGATTAAGAGTGGAAATGTTTGCATTTTGCGCGGTGGCAAGGAAGCTATTCGTTCATCGATGGCGATTGTAAAAGCGTTAAAGGAGGGGCTTGCAAAGGCGGGACTTCCGGAAGACCTCATAGGGATGCCGACAGATACCAGCCGAAGCGAGGCGAATGCCTTGATGACGGCAAGCGGAAAAGTAGACCTTTTGATTCCACGCGGTGGCGCGGGCTTGATTCGTGCCTGCGTAGAGAATGCAACAGTTCCGTGTATTGAGACGGGAACCGGCATTTGTCATATTTATGTAGACAAGGCGGCAGATTTACAGAAGGCAGTAGCCATCGTAGAGAATGCGAAGATGAGCCGCCCTTCTGTGTGCAATGCAATGGAAGTTTGTCTTGTCAACCGAGAGATTGCGGACGAGTTTCTTCCTATGTTAAAACAACGACTTACAGAGCGGGCAGATGGAAAGCCTGCCTGCGAGCTTCGTTTGGATGCACAGGCGCAGAAGGTGATTGAAGGCGTGTCTGCGACAGAGAAGGATTTTGATACGGAGTTCTTGGATTACATCTTGGCGGTGAAGATTGTCGGGGATGTCAAAGAAGCAGTAGAACATATTGCAGCGCATTCGACGCATCACAGTGAATCGATTGTGACAGAAGATGAAGCAGCAGCAAGCTATTTCACGGCAGCTGTGGATAGTTCTTCGGTTTATGTGAATGCTTCTACGCGTTTTACGGATGGCGGAGAGTTCGGACTTGGCTGCGAGATTGGAATCTCCACGCAGAAGCTTCACGCCAGAGGACCGATGGGACTTCGTGAGATGAATAGTTACAAATATATTATTCGAGGAAATGGACAGATTAGGTAGTTATGTGGATTGCAGATGGATGGAAAGATTACGAGGTGCTTGACACTTCGAATGGAGAAAAATTAGAGCGCTGGGGCGATTACCTCTTGGTAAGACCCGACCCGCAGGTGATTTGGGATACCCCGAAGACCAATAAAGGCTGGAAGCGTATGAACGGACACTATCACCGAAGCAATAAGGGTGGTGGTGAATGGGAGTTCTTCGATTTGCCGGAGCAATGGCAGATTCATTATAAGAGCCTGACCTTTAACTTGAAACCATTCAGTTTTAAGCATACCGGATTGTTTCCTGAGCAGGCGACGAACTGGGATTGGTTTTCAGAGAAAATCAAAAAGGCAGGACGCCCGATTAAGGTGTTGAATCTCTTTGCCTATACCGGTGGTGCGACTTTGGCGGCAGCGGCAGCGGGAGCAAGTGTGACGCACGTAGATGCTTCGAAGGGAATGGTCAGCTGGGCGAAGGAGAATGCGGTATCATCCGGGCTTGCAGATGCACCGATTCGTTGGCTGGTGGATGACTGTGTAAAGTTTGTGGAGCGCGAGATTCGTCGCGGCAACAAATACGATGCGATCATTATGGATCCGCCATCTTACGGGCGCGGACCGAAAGGTGAGATTTGGAAGATTGAGGATATGATTCATCCACTCATCAAACTCTGTACGCAGATTTTATCGGATGACCCGCTGTTCTTTTTGGTGAATTCCTATACGACAGGACTTGCGCCGGCAGTGCTCACATATATGTTGGCGATAGAGTTAAAGAAATACAACGGAAGTGTCGATTCGCAGGAGATTGGACTTCCGGTAAAAGATACCGGCTTGGTATTGCCTTGTGGGGCGTCGGGCAGATGGGAAAATAAATGTTGATAAAAGTTGAGAATCGACACAAAAGGTGTTGACAAAATTTCTCGGGGGGGGGTAGAATGGAGTTAATTTCAGCGGTGAATGATATGGTCGTTATTCTCTTTGACTTACTGATATACACGAGACTGACCATGCTAAAAAAGGATACAAGACTATATCGGCTTGTGATGTATAGCAGTTGTGCGGCGATTTTGATTGCCTATTTTTTGGCAACCTATGTATTTCATGCGCCGGCGGCACTTTCTTCTTTTTTGACGATGTCACTTCCGAGTTTGGTCATTTTTTGGTTTCTGTCAAAGTATAAGGGGACTCGATTTTTTGTGACCTTCTGTGCGGTAGATACCTTGAGCCTGATTGTGGCGTTTGTCTTGCGGCTGTTTGGTATCTATGGCGGAATCTATGGAGCAGTGATAGGATGCGTTCTGGGAATCGTCCTCCTTATCACACTATACAGAATTGGACTTCCGTTTTACCCGCGCTACCGTTCCTTGCTTGATGGAATCAAGGAAGGCTGGGGAGCCGTGATGGCGGCAGGAGTGCTGGCATACGCGACGATGGTGTTTGTTGCGACTTATCCGGAACCGATGATCAATCGTTTGGAATATGTTCCGATTTACATCGTGATTTCAGCGACTGTTGTGGCATTCTATGTGGTGTTCATCAGCTCACTATTCCAGAGAAAGCGTTTGAAATCGCTGAATGCTCAGTTGACGGAGCAGATGCATTGGTATGATATGGCGTATCAGGATGGATTGACAGAGATGGACAATCGTATGGCATATATGGAGCGAATCAGCAGGATTTCAAGGGATGATTCCTTTGTGGAGAATGTCTATGCCGTCATGGTGGATATTGACGACTTTAAAAAGGTGAATGATACCTTTGGACACCATGCCGGAGATCAGGTGCTGATTAAGGCAGCGCAGCTTCTGCAATCTGTTTTTTCGGAAGAATGCTACGAGGTTTACCGCATTGGTGGTGACGAGTTTGCAATCATTGCGATAACGGATGATGCTGAACTTTTGGAAAGCCGTTTAAAGAGTCTGAATCAGAAGGAGGATGGTTTTACCTGCGGATTCTCGGATGGTTATGCAAAGGTAGATTTCGAAAGGAACAATGCAATTGAGAACGCTTTTATAGCAGCGGATCATGCGATGTATCGTCAAAAAAATGCAAAAAAAGAATGAGTCGTTGGGATTGCTTTTTTGAGAATTTCATGGTAGTATGAACATAAATTAACAGTTGGCAAACACAGGGAAATCTGTGGACGCAAAGCTTAAGTACCTAAACATATTTATTATGCATGGTTGAC
>JAXJPN010000047.1:0-3416 GCA_036311625.1 Faecalimonas sp. | reverse complement strand
TAATTATTATGATGAAGAAGATAGAATCAATGAGTATGCTTTGAGTTTATTTATCCGTGAGGATTCTGGAATGTATCGCAAGTATCAAGAGACGCATTTCCAGAGAGCCTATGAGCTTGCAGAGATGAAGAAGCTCGTTGAGCAGGCGGGATTGGAATTTATTACGGCATATGATGCTTTTACGCGCAAAGAGCCGACAGATACCAGTGAACGCATCTGTGTGGTTGCGCGTGAACGAGAAAAAAGGACAGAATAGAGAGGAAAGTAAGATGCAGGATTATATAGTAAGAGCAACGGCTGCGAGCGGACAAATCCGTGCTTTTGCAGCGACAACAAGAGAGCTTGTGGAGACTGCAAGAGAAGCGCATAATACCAGCCCGGTGGCAACTGCGGCGTTGGGGCGCTTGCTGACAGCAGGCACGATGATGGGCAGTATGATGAAGAATGATACGGATATTCTGACCATTCAGATTCAGTGTGACGGGCCGATTGGAGGTCTTACTGTGACGGCAGATGTGCACGGGAATGTCAAGGGATATGTGGTGAATCCCACTGTGATGCTTCCACCGAGTAAGAAGGGAAAGCTGGATGTGGCGACAGCCTTAGGCTTGGGTGTTTTGAATGTGATTAAAGATATGGGACTGAAAGAACCATATCTTGGACAGACTATTTTAATGACGAGTGAGATTGCAGAGGATTTGACCTATTATTTTGCTACCTCAGAGCAGGTTCCATCTTCGGTGGGGCTTGGTGTTTTGATGGAAAAGGATAATACAGTGAAGCAGGCAGGCGGCTTTATTGTACAGGTGATGCCTTTTGTTGAGGATGAGGTTGTAGACCGTTTGGAGGCAAATATTGCAAAGTTGGATTCTGTGACTTCGATGCTGGATCAAGGAATGACGCCGGAACAGATTTTGGAGACGGTTTTGGAAGGGATGGATGTAGAATTTACAGACACGATGCCGACGAAATTTGCCTGCAATTGTTCAAAGGAGCGTGTGGAGAAGGCGCTCATTAGCATTGGTCGGAAGGAAATTCAAGAGATGATTGATGAAGGGAAAGAGATTGAGATGCATTGTCATTTCTGTAATACCGGTTATACTTTTGATATTGAGGAGCTGAAGTGCATTCTGAAGCGAAGCAGATAAGCGGGAGGAAATAAGAATGAAGCAGGGATTTGTAAAGGTAGCAGCAGCCACACCACAGATTCGCGTGGCGGACGTAGATTATAATGTGCAGGAGATTTGTCGCTTGATTGATGAGACGACGGCAAATGGCGCAAAGATTGTGGTGTTTCCAGAGCTTTGTGTGACGGGATATACCTGTGGGGATTTGTTCGCACAAGGTGTGCTGCAAAAGAAGGCAAAAGCGGCCTTGAAAGAGTTAGTTGCGTATACAGCAGGGAAGAAGGCACTTGTGTTTGTGGGGCTTCCTTATGCAGCGCACAACAAATTATATAATGTGGCTGCGGCGATGTGTGATGGTGTATTGCTGGGGATTACGACCAAGAGCTTTTTGCCGAATTATGATGAATTTCAAGAACTGCGGCATTTTCAGCCGGGTCCAAAGCAGGCAGAGTATGTGTGGGTTGATGAGGTGGTGGAAGAGGTACCTTTTGGGCCACAGCTTTTGTTTGTCTGTGAGGAGATGCCGGACTTGGTTGTCTCCGCTGAAATTTGCGAAGATTTGTGGGCGCCGATACCGCCAAGCACACAGGCTGCACTTGCAGGTGCGACGGTGCTTGTGAATTGTTCAGCCAGTGATGAGCTTGTGGGCAAGGATGCATATCGCAGAGCACTTGTGACGGGGCAGTCGGCAAAGATGTTTGCGGCGTATGTTTACGCGAATGCCGGTGAGGGCGAGTCAACGACAGATTTGGTCTTCTCGGGACACAATCTGATTGCTGAGAATGGCGTGGTTTTGGCGGAGGGCACACGTTTTGTGAACGATGTCATTTATACAGAGATTGACCTTGCACGTATTGTCGGAGAGAGAAAGAAGAATACAACGTTCGAACTGAGCGAAGATGCTTGCGAATTTGAGCATATTTTGTTTTCGCTGGATATGGAGGATACGAAGCTGACGCGGAGTTTCTCGCCGCTTCCGTTTGTGCCGGCAACGAAGGCGGAGCGTGAGAAACGCTGTGAGGAGATTTTGACCATTCAGGCGATGGGACTTAAGAAGCGTCTTGCGCATACCAATTGTAAGAGTGTGGTTGTGGGGATCTCTGGCGGTTTGGATTCCACATTGGCGCTTTTGGTGACAGCGAAAGCCTTTGATTTGCAGGGGATTGATAGAGAGAAGATTGTTTCGGTTACGATGCCATGCTTTGGCACGACAGACCGCACCTATCGCAATGCCTGCCTTTTGACAAAGAAGCTGGGCGCGACACTTAAGGAAGTGAATATACAGGCGTCTGTGCGGCAGCATTTTGCCGATATCGGGCATGCAGAGGAGTTGCACGATGTGACGTATGAGAATGCACAGGCGAGAGAGCGTACACAGGTACTGATGGACATCGCGAACCAGACCGGCGGTATGGTGATTGGCACGGGCGATTTGTCGGAATTGGTGCTTGGTTGGGCAACCTACAATGGAGATCATATGTCGATGTATGGTGTGAATTCTTCGATACCGAAGACTTTGGTGCGCCATTTGGTTCGGTATTATGCGGATACCTGCGAGGATGCGGAGCTTCAGACTGTGCTTTTGGATATCCTGGATACGCCGGTGAGCCCGGAGCTTCTTCCGCCGAAAGATGGCGAGATTGCGCAGAAGACGGAAGATTTGGTAGGGCCGTATGAATTACACGATTTCTTCTTGTATTATGTGCTTCGCTTTGGCTATGAGCCAAGCAAGGTTTACCGCATTGCGAAGGAAGCTTTTGCAGGGATGTATGATGAAGAGACAATTTATAAATGGCTGACGACCTTTTACAGACGTTTCTTTTCACAACAGTTTAAGCGTTCTTGCCTGCCGGATGGGCCGAAGGTTGGAAGTGTGGGTGTCTCTCCGAGAGGTGATTTGTGTATGCCAAGCGATGCCTGCGTGGCAGTCTGGCTAGAGGACTTAAAAATTTAATTAAAATCATATAGAAATCCGTCCCGTTTTCGGGGCGGATTTTATTCATATTTTACAAAGTCAAAAGGAGTGCTTGACAAAGTTCGACAAGAGGATTATAGTGGAGACACTCTTCTTAGGAACATATATCAGCAAATCAATTTTCAAAGATTTTCAAGACGGGAAACTCATTCCCAATGTATCCAAAACAAGAGCAGAAATTTATTTGGAAAGGAGGCGTTTACACATTTTTGATGTACATTTTTAAAAGAAAGGCAGGAGAATCTGATGAAAAAATGTAGACAGACGGCGGTGATTTTTCTACTGTGTCTACTCTGTTTGTCGACCTTTTCGGT
>JAXJPN010000046.1:0-1810 GCA_036311625.1 Faecalimonas sp. | reverse complement strand
TGCCCCGGAACGACCTGAGGGCGGCAGGTCGGGATGGGATAGGAGAGGAGAATGATATGATTGAAAGACAAGTGATAGTAACATGGTACAAACCAGAAGAGAAGCTTCCACTGACAGACGAATTAGTGATTGTTACTGTATCCGGGAAAATTGCAAATGTAACTTTTGACCATACCTTTGCAATAGCAAGCTACTGTGAAGGCGAAGGATGGTGGTTTGATGGCATCGAGTCTGAGCAGGACATGGATTGTTTGAAAGTAGACGCATGGTGCGATCTAGAACCGTATAAAGAAAGGCGGGAAGAATGAACTTCAAAATAGGTGACAGAGTATTCGTTCGCGGATACATTGACGAAATCCGCAAAGATACGGTTATTGTCCGGAATGATGGCGGGTACTTTGGAACAATCTCAAGCGAGGTAATAACGGGAGAATTGCTATCCGCACAGCCTGAACGCACTTGTGTAAATTGTGGCAGGACAGCAAACAACGGTGGATGGTATGCAGACGGGAGAACAAGATGCCCGATAGAAGAACATTATGCGTTGCCGAAAGATGGGTTCTGTCATTTGTGGGAGAAAAGGAACGTTACTGATGACGATTATCCAGAAAGGCGGGAAGAATGACTGAACTAAAATCGTGTCCGTTCTGTGGAGGAGAAGCAGAGTTATACGAAAGCGAAGCATACAATCTTAAAACAGAGAACATGGAGAAGGGTATTCGCTGGTTTGTTATGTGCAGACGGTGTACGGCTTTAACGTGCGGAGCGTTAAAGAAAAAAGCAATCGAAGCGTGGAACAGGAGGGCGAATGAATGAGCGTATTAATTGACATTCCGCAGATTGCATACAAAACGATGTCGATTGAGTATGTAATTATCGGGCAAGACGGGAAGAGAGATCGTTTTGCTGAGCTAAATGCAGAACAGAACTTACGAGAAAGCTTAAAAGGATATTCATATTCGCTAGATCACGAGCATATGAGGTGAGTGAGATGAAAGATACCATTTACAGACAGGATGCGATTGATGCGCTAGACGGAGAAATCGAAATAACTGGAAGGACAAACGCCGAAACTGTTAAAGGATATGTGCGACTTGTAAAAGACAGGCTTGAACGGTTGCCATCCGCACAGCCGGAAATCATTAGGTGCAAGGATTGTAAACATCAAGTAAAGGAATGGCGAACGGACAAGAGACTTAAAAACAATGGTTATATGGTTTGCGGATGTGATGTTGTAGGTGATGCCTGTGGTTATTGGGCATTGTTGGGGCAGGATGATGACTATTGCAGTATGGTAGAAAGGAGAACCGATGACTGATACGGAGTTAAAGAGAAGAAAAGCAATTTGCGAAGCTGCACACGTAGATGAGATTGACGATGTAAGCGATGGTTTTCACACATTCAGACAGCTTTACTATCAGCGCATGATGTTGTTTGCAGCAATCGTTAAACAGAACAAAGATAAAGCATGGAAATCACTTAGACACGAAGATGGGGAGCTTTGCTTCGGTGGCGGCTGGTTTATTGTCGGCATTGATACTCCGGAAGGAAGTTACACATATCACTATGAAAACAATTATTTTAGCCTGTTCGATTGTGAAGAGCTTGAGCGCGGCAAGCATTGGGACGGACATACTGAAAAAGATGTGACGAGACTACTGTCATTATCGCCCGCACAGCCAGAGCCGTGCGAGGATGCAGTAAGCAAGGCGGCACAAAAGGCAGAGTATGAAAGGATTGACAGAATTGCAAGAGACGAAGGAGCTTTGGAATCTTGGTGATGGTCTGGAAAACGTATGCAACAGCGTGA
>JAXJPN010000045.1:0-29657 GCA_036311625.1 Faecalimonas sp. | reverse complement strand
ATCGTTCAACAACGCTTCAAACGAACGGGTTAAACCTTTGGTCAACCGATACACGTCATAAGGGTCTAAGACGATGGAATCACCCATACCATGACAGCAGGCAGAACAGCCCTTGCAGTCGCCGCAATCTGCCTTAACCATATCGTTTGGCCCATATAGATTTCCATCCGAAATCTCATTGATATCTACATTACGTTTCATTCTACATCCTCATTTATGGAACTAACCCCAACAAAACTGTCAGGGTTAGAAAAATTCTATTCTTTTTTTCGCAAAATATCCAGCGTATGTGCCGCCGCACCCAAAAGCTCCGGCCGTTCACAGGTGGACAGATGATATTGCATAAATAAATCAAAAGTCTCCTCATCCATCCCGTTCAATACCTGCCGCATATAATTTGCCGCACCATCCGCAGACACAATCTGTAGGCGCTCTACTTCTGCCGCTGCGTTCACTTCGGCAATGTCTTCCAAACGCATATAGTCATACAAATCCTCCGGCTGTGGTGTGACACGAAAAGTCGCATTCACCTTGCCGTTCTCCAAAGACTCTTTGATATGATTCTCTTTGAAACCATAGGTCAGAATACTGTATTCATTCATACAGTAAGCGACCAATATAATCCCGCCCGGCTTTGTGACACGCACAGACTCTTGCAAGGCACGCTGCTTATCCTCCATCGTATAGAGGTGATACATTGGCCCAAATACCAAAGTCATATCAAAGCTGTTATCTGCAAAACGTTTGAGCTTCAAGGCATTGCCTTGATAGGCTTTTACCTTATCGCTCTTCTGCTTTAGTATGCCAAGATTGTACTTTACCAACTCGAGGGCTGTCACATCGTAACCTTCCTCCGCTAAAGCAATGGAATATCTGCCGGTTCCGGCGCCTACATCCAGTATCTTCGCATCCGCAGGCAGCTCCTGCAAATACTTATGTATGTAATGCATCGAGGTCAGAAACTCCACCTTTGCATAAGGTCTTGTCAGTCTTTTATCTTCACAGAATTTGTTATAATATGCTTCTAGTTCTTTCGACATCTTATTTCTCGCTTACTATTTCATATTTACTCCACATCAGAAGTACAGTGCGGACACTTTGTTGCATCAATTGCAATCTCACTCTTACAGAACGGACACTGCTTTGTCGTCGGTACTGCCGGCGTCTCATCCTGCTTCTTGCTCATCTTCGCTGTTACTTTATTGATAGCTGTAATCATTGTGAAGATTACAAGTGCCATAATCAGGAAATTGATAATGGCTGTAATAAAGTTACCATAATTCAAGGATGCTTCCCCATTCAACTTCAAAGAATATGCTGTAAAATCCAGACCACCGATGCAACCAATTAACGGATTGATGATATCTGCGACCAATGAATCAACAATGCTCTTGAATGCACCACCGATAATAACACCGACTGCCATATCAATTACATTCCCTCTACTAATAAACGTCTTAAATTCCTCAATAAATTTTTTAATTTGTCCCTACTCCTTTTTTTCTGTATTTACGTAAAAAATACGCCTGTACGTTTATTATAAACGAACAGGCGCAATTTTGAAATCCCTATTTTTACTTTTTCTTACTCAATAATATCGTCACTCTTGCTTGCCCCTGCTGCCGCCTGAATTTCTGCATCAAACGAGAACATCGGCTTTACATCTTTCCCCTTAATCTTACGGTCTATGTAATTGCGCGTAATCTTGAATACCAATGGGCTGAGAAGCACTACAGCAATCAGGTTCGGAATCATCATCAAACCATTGAAGGTGTCCGAGATATCCCAAGCAAGTGATGAGGTCATCACGGCACCGGATACAATCATCAATACAAAGATAACTTTGTATACTTTGACCGCCTTTTCGCCAAACAGATATTCAACGGCCTTTGAGCCATACTGCGACCACCCAAGAACAGTTGTAAACGCAAACAATAACATCGCAATTGCAATAAACCACTCACCCGGCTGTCCGAATGTATTTCCGAAAGACTTGCTGATTAAAGTTGCATCATTCACGCCTGTATTTACCACACCTGTTTCCAGATTGATAAAACCGGAAGTCAAAGCAATCAATGCTGTCATCGTACAGACAACCATTGTGTCAAAGAATACCTCAAAGATTCCCCACATTCCCTGCTTTACCGGTTCCTTTACATTAGATGCAGAATGTACCATTACCGAAGAACCAAGTCCTGCCTCATTTGAAAACACACCTCGTTTGCATCCTTGCACAATCACTAATTTCAAAGCAGCACCTGCTGCACCACCAGCCAAAGCTTTCACGCCAAGTGCATGTGTAAAAATAGAAGCAAATGCCGGAATAACCAAATCGTAATTGACAAATACCACGATTAAGCCAAGTACAACATATGCAACGGCCATAAATGGCACAACGCGTTCTGCAACAGTCGCAATTCTCTGAATACCGCCAAGAATAATCAGACCTGCGAAAATCAGTATAACAATACCGATTATGAAATTTATCATATTCACGCCACCAAGCTGCCAACTTAGGTTGGAAAAGAATGCAGATTCCATATTGAGAACAATCTTATTGACCTGTCCCATATTTCCGATACCGAAAGAAGCCAAGATTGCAAAGATTGCAAACAAAACAGCTAAAATGGATGCCGGAATCTTCAGGCCCTTGATTTTTCCCATTCCATCCTTCAGATAGTACATTGCACCGCCTGACCACTCACCGTCTTTGTTCCTACGGCGATAGAAAATACCCAAAACATTTTCCGAATAGTTTGTCATCATACCAAGAAATGCGGCAACCCACATCCAAAGCACTGCGCCCGGTCCGCCAATACAAATAGCTGCTGCAACACCGGCGATATTCCCGGTACCGATTGTTGCTGCAAGTGCAGTACAGAGTGCCTGAAACTGTGTGATTGATTTTTTATCAGTCTTTTTGGTAGATGTATTGTCTTTTTTGAAAACTGTTACAATTGTACTCGTCCACCAGTGACGAAGATGTGTAATCTGGAATACACCTGTTACAGCAGTCATAATCACCCCTGCAATCAACAACAGATACAAACCGAAATCCGTCCAAATCCATGTGTTTACTGCCTTATTGATTTCTGTAATCTTTTCTACTAAATTCATCCTACATTTCTCCTAATTGTATTTTTTCAACTAACTCTTTTTCCTTATCGGTCAGCTCCGCTTTTTCAAGCAAGTCCGGACGCCTCTGTGCTGTGCGTATGACCGACTGTTCTCGGCGCCATTTTTCAACATTCGCATGATGACCGGAAAGCAAAATCTCCGGAACCTTCTTACCATGCCATTCCTCAGGTCTGGTATACTGTGGATATTCCAAGAGATTATCCTGAAAGCTCTCAAACTCTGCCGATGCATCGTTATGTAAGACACCCGGAATGAGTCTGGAAATCGCATCAATCATCACCATAGCCGGAAGTTCACCGCCAGTCAATACATAATCTCCAATAGAGACATAATCCGTAACAATCTCTTCTAACACACGCTCATCAATGCCCTCATAGTGTCCACACAAAAAGACCAGTTCTTCCTCTTTTGCAAATTCTTCTGCCATCTGTTGTGAAAAGCAGCTCCCTTGCGGGGATAAATACACCACTCTGGGATTCTTCCCTGTCCGCTCGACAACGGACTGATATGCGCCGTATACCGGTCCTGCCTGCATCAGCATCCCGGCACCGCCCCCATAAGTATAGTCGTCTACTCGATTGTGCTTATTCTCTGCAAAATCACGAATATTGATTGCTTCAATTGACAAAAGCCGCTTTTCTACCGCTCTGCCAATGATACTGGTCGAAAGTCCGTCCATTACCATCTCAGGAAATAAGGTCAATATATGAAAATTCATCGCTACACCAACCCTTCCATCAAATGAATCACCATCTTCCGGGCTTTCAAATCCACATCCAACACACATTGTTTAATTGCCGGAATTAAGACTTCTCCATACTCTGGAGTATCTAGAATATAGACATCATTTGCGCCTGTCTCCATCACATCCTTGAGCACACCAAACTCCTCGCCGTCTTCTGTGAAAACACAAATTCCCAGCATATCTGCCACGAAATATTCATCCTTCTGCAACTTCACCGCATTCTTTCTATCTACCAAAAGGCTTTTGCCTTTATATTTTTCAATGTCATTGATATTATCGATTCCCTTGAATTTTAGAATCACCATCTGCTTAAAGAACTTTACACTCTCAATCTCTAAACTGCGCTGTTCTCTTCCGGTGTCTAAAATCACTTGTTTTAACTTTTTAAAACGCTTCACATCGTCTGTGGTCGGAAATACCTTTACCTCCCCACGCACACCGTGTGTTGAGGAAATCACACCTACCTGTAA
Source organism: Faecalimonas sp. (assembly GCA_036311625.1). Taxonomy (GTDB): domain Bacteria; phylum Bacillota; class Clostridia; order Lachnospirales; family Lachnospiraceae; genus Faecalimonas. The sequence goes on along the minus strand of JAXJPN010000045.1, from coordinate 25,304 downwards.
TAGTTCTTCCATACAATTCCCCTTGTCTGAAAGTGGAAATAGACACCGCGATTACGCGATGTCTACAATCACCTTTTTGTCTTCCTTTGCTGCCGCTGCTTTTACAACCGCACGAATCGCTTTTGCAATTCTTCCTTGTTTTCCGATTACCTTACCCATATCAGAATCAGCAACCTTTACTTCAAGTACAAGTGCTTTTCCTTCGGTCTTTTCCGTGATAACAACTTCTTCAGGATGATCTACCAGTGCTTTTGTAATTACTTCAACTAATGCTTTCATTACTCAAACCTCCATTCCTAAAAAAATTATTTCTCGATACCTGCAATCTTGAAAATCTTTCCAACCTGTTCTGTCGGCTGAGCACCATTGTTCAACCACTTCTTAGCTGCCTCTTCGTCAACTTTGATTACACTCGGGTCTACCGTCGGATCGTAAGTTCCAATCTCCTCGATAAATCTACCATCTCTTGGTGATCTTGAGTCTGCTACTACGATTCTGTAAAACGGAGCTTTCTTCTGACCCATTCTTCTTAATCTGATTTTTACTGCCATTTCTTTCACCTCTTACATCTTTCATTTGTTTTTATCTATGTGTTAAAAAGGAAGTCGAAACTTACCTTTCTTACCACCTTTTGTACCCATCATGCCCGGAAGCTGCTTCATCATCTTTTTCATCTGTTCGAACTGCTTCACGACACGATTCACTTCGGCGATATCTACGCCTGCACCCTTTGCAATACGGTGCTTTCTTGACGGATTTAAAATATCTGGATTGCGACGTTCTTTGATTGTCATCGAATAAATAATGGACTCCACCTTGCGAAGCTGCTTATCTCCTTCGTCCAAATCTACATCTTTCATCTTCGGTCCCGTCATACCCATACCCGGCATCATATTTAGAATGCTGCCAAGACCACCCAACTTTTTCATCTGTTGCATACTCTCCAAGTAGTCTTCAAAATCAAACTGGGCTTTCTTCATCTTTTGTGCCATCGCTTTGGCTTTGTCTTCATCGATGTCCTCACTCGCTTTTTCAATCAAGCTGAGCACATCACCCATACCCAAAATACGAGATGCCATGCGGTCTGGATAGAATTGCTCTAAATCCGAGAGCTTCTCTCCCATACCGACATAAAGAATCGGTCTTCCGGTTACCGCCTTGATAGAGAGGGCTGCACCGCCTCGTGTGTCACCATCCAACTTTGTAACAATCACGCCGTCGATACCAATCTTTTCGTTGAAGCTGTTTGCTACATTCACCGCATCCTGACCGGTCATCGCATCAACGACCAAAATAGTCTGGTGTACGGTCACAGCTTCCTTTATCTCCTGCAACTCGGCCATCATATCTTCATCGATATGCAGACGTCCTGCGGTATCCAAAATCACAAGATTATTCCCATTCTTTGCAGCGTGTTCCAACGCCGCTTTTGCAATATTCACCGGCTTGTGATTCTCACCCATCGAGAATACTTCCACGCCCTGCTTCTCGCCGTTAATCTGTAACTGCTGTATCGCTGCCGGACGATAGACATCACAAGCTACCAACAGTGGCTTCTTGCCTTTTAACTTAAACTTCCCTGCAAGCTTTGCTGTCGTGGTCGTCTTACCTGCACCTTGAAGACCTGCCATCATAATCACTGTGGTCGCCTGTCCCGGCTGCAAGCTAATCTCTGTCGTCTCAGACCCCATCAGCTTTACTAGCTCTTCATTCACAATCTTGATGACCATCTGTCCCGGATTCAGTCCGTTCATCACGTCCTGTCCAATGGCACGCTCCTGCACATCCTTTACAAAGCCCTTCACAACTCGGAAATTCACATCTGCTTCTAAGAGTGCCAGCTTCACTTCGCGCAAGGCCGCTTTTACGTCATCCTCCGTCAAACGTCCTTTGCTTCGGAGACTTTTAAACACATTCTGTAGTTTTTCTGACAAGCTATCAAATGCCATACTATAACTCCTCTAAAATCTCTCCGGCTATTTGTCTGATTTGTTCAATCTGCGATGCCTCATTCATCTGTTGCACTTTTGTCTTTATGGCAAGGAACTTCTCAACTAAATGAAGCTTCTCCTCATAGCCTTCCAATATCTTATTGCAACGCTTAATCACATCATGCACGCCCTGTCTGCTAATCCCTGCATCATCCGCAATCTCGCTGAGCGACAAATCTTCTAACACAAACTTTTCGTAGATTTCTTTCTGGTGCTCTGTAAGTAATTCACCATAGAAATCATACAACAATGCTTGCTCTAACAATCCATTCATTTGCATCACCTTTGCTAGCATACACGATAAAAAGAAAGCTGTCAAGTATTTTTTCTTGACAGCTTAAAACTTTTTAAACCCACATATACCATACACAGCTTGTGCCTGCCAAAAACAAAGCACACATCGCAATCCCAAGCAGCGATGGCCACAAACGCAACAGCAAATCGTCTGATTTTCTGCTTTGGGCCACATATACTTTCTTCTCTGTCTTTGTATTCTTGCGCTCCAACCTTCGCTCAATTCTTTCTGGTGTAACTCCCGGTATCACACACCAGCGCATAATGCGCAGGCGTTGCTTCCAGTAAAGATATTCCTCCTCATCGAATGCCCGCTTCATCTTTGATTTCACATAGCGAGTTCCTTCGCTGTAAGCGCGGAAATACTGCACAAAAACAACAGCAACGAGAATTACGATAAATCCGGCTGTCACATAGAACCACGTCGATTCATTACTAAGCAAGCTTATTCCTCCCCTCTCGTGGCTTCTGCATTCTGAATAATAATCTCCATCGCATTCTTCACTCTTCGCAAATCATTCAACACTTCTTGTGAGCGCAAACGTTCTTCTTTTAAGCTCTTTCGCTCCGCAGCCATCGCTTCTGTCTCACGTCTGCGTTCTGCCTCTACCTCTGCGAGCTGCTCCGCCTTATAGTTCCGAAAAATACAGATACTGCGATATCCAAGCAACAACAGCAAGGCCAAGAACGGAAGAAAAATCCCCACAATATAACCCGGTGTGGATTTTAAAAACGGAAATGCAACTCCAAGCAGCGGTATCGCAATCGCACTTGCACTTGTATATTTACCGTCCTTCGCAACCAACAAATCATCAATCGCTCCACCGACTGTATCGATGTTGTCTTTCGTCACGGTAATTACCTGATATCCGAAGATACTTCTATCCGGTCTGTCTACGACATATGCCGAGAGACAAGTGAAAACAATCGTCGCAATCGCAAAAATGGCAATGAGCCATATGAAAATTCTTCTGACTACTCTCCAAAACTTTTTCATATTCCTATTCTCCTTTGTTCTCTTTATAAGAACTGACCTATATGTAGAGTAACATAAATACTTCTATCTTGCAAATTTCTTTTTTTATTCACACATTCTATGCGCAGACATATTATGAAACTGTAAAAAACATTTTTGGAGGCTTTCTTATGGGCGACATGAATTCAAATTACGGATGTGGATGTGGACGTAACGACAGATCAAACTGTGGATGTGGAAGCAACAACAACTCTTGCTTGTGGATCATCTTACTTCTTTTGTTCTGTGGCGGAAACACATTTGGCAACAATGGATGTGGATGCGGCAACAACTCTTGCATCTGGATCATCATCCTTTTGTTCTGCTGTGGTGGAAACACATTTGGCAACAACGGATGTGGATGCGGATACGACAACGGTTGCGGATGCAACGACGGATGCTGCTAATCTTTAGACTTTTGTAGAAGGAGTTCGCTTATGCGGACTCTTTTTACATATTTCCATAAAATCAAACATATATTTTGACAACGTAAACTTTGGAGGCAGTTATGGACAGTTGGAATCCCGACAAAATCACACCTTTTGACCGGGCACTTTCTATGGAATCTTTGCTGTGGATGAAACTTCTCATTCCTTACCTGCCACCGGATACACAGCGGATGATGGCGATTTATGTGCGTTTTTCAGAGCTGCAATATACCTTTTCCTCTTTTCAAGGTTTTCGCCGGACTTCGCACGAACCGATGGATATGTTTCAAGAATTCCGACCTTTCCTACGCCCGTCCGACTGCGAAGCAATCGACAATCTGCTGAATATGCTAAGCATGATGGAGATGATGCAGGAGTTCCAAGACACTGAAGGTGCCGATTTTGATCCCATGTCGATGATGTCCGGCATGTTCGGTTCTGAACAAGAGGAAATGTTTGAGATGTTTCGCAATCTAAATACAGGAGGTAATGTTGATGCTGGATTGGATGAATGACCCAATACTAAAGAATATGGAACCGCAAAAACGTGAACTTTTTAAAATGGCAGCCACTCAAGTGGAAGGAAAGTCTGGCAATGCAATGGCGACCGTTATGATGTCCCTGATTTTAAATGCCCGCAAGAAAGGCATTCACTTTACACCGGAAGAAATGTCACTGATTTTGCAGGCATTAAAACAAGGCAAATCAAATGCCGAACAACAGAACATTGATAAAACCGTGCAGCTTGTTATGAATATGATGAAAAAACAAGGCAATAAAAAATAGCCCATATGGGCTATTTTTATTCCTCGTCTTCTGCGAGCTCATCTTCCTCATTCATAACGGTGTAGGTCTGACGCTTTCTTGCCATCTCATCATTCTCAAGATATTCATCATACGTTGTAATCTTATCAATAAGCTTTCCACCCGGAACAATCTCCATAATGCGGTTCGCTGTTGTCTGTACAACCTGATGGTCACGAGATGCAAATAAGAGCACTCCCGGAAATTTAATCATACCATTATTCAGTGCCGTGATAGCCTCCATATCCAAATGGTCAGTCGGCTCATCTAAGACAAGCACATTGGCACCGGAAATCATCATCTTTGAAAGCAGGCAACGCACCTTTTCTCCACCGGAAAGGACTTTTACCTTCTTCACACCATCGTCCCCTGCAAAAAGCATTCTACCAAGAAACTGACGCACATAAGTCGCATCCTTTTCTTCTGAATACTGTGCGAGCCATTCTACGATGGTATCTTCGTTGTCAAACTCTTTGGTACTGTCTTTTGGGAAGTACCCCTGTGTCGTTGTCACGCCCCATTTGTAAGTACCTTCATCCGGCTCCATCTCACCCATCAAAATCTTAAACAAAGTCGTCTTTGCGAGCTCGTTACCGCCGACAAACGCAACCTTATCCTCACGACCAATGATAAAGGAAATGTTATCCAAAACCTTCACACCATCAATGGTCTTGCTTAAGTTCTCGACCAAAAGCACATCATTTCCGATGGCACGATTTGGGCGAAAATCAATGTATGGGTACTTTCTGCTGGAAGGACGCATCTCATCCAACTCAATCTTCTCTAAGGCTCTCTTACGCGAAGTTGCCTGCTTCGACTTCGAAGCGTTGGCACTGAATCGCGAAATAAATTCCTGCAACTCCTTAATCTTCTCTTCCTTCTTGCGGTTCGCCTCCTTCATCTGACGAATCATCAACTGACTGGACTCATACCAGAAATCATAGTTGCCGGCATAGAGCTGAATCTTACCATAGTCAATATCCGCAATCTGCGTACAAACTTTATTTAAAAAGTAACGGTCATGGGATACCACAATAACGGTGTTGTCAAAGTTAATCAGGAATTCCTCAAGCCATGCAATTGCATCTAAGTCCAAATGGTTGGTCGGCTCATCAAGGAGCAGAATGTCAGGATTTCCAAACAAAGCCTGTGCAAGGAGTACCTTCACCTTCTCAGGACCGGTCAAATCCTTTACCAGCTTGTAATGCAAATCTGTCTCAATTCCCAAACCATTCAACAAGGTTGCTGCATCCGCCTCTGCATTCCAACCGTCCATCGTCGCAAATTCACCTTCCAGCTCACTTGCCTTGATGCCATCTTCGTCCGTGAAGTCCTCTTTCATATAGAGTGCTTCTTTTTCTTTCATAATCTCATACAGTCTCTGGTTTCCCATAATAACCGTATCGAGGACCATAAATTCATCATATTTAAAATGGTCCTGTTGCAAGAATGAAAGTCTCTCTCCCGGCGTGATGATTACCTCACCCTTTGTCGGTTCCAACTTTCCTGATAAAATCTTCAAAAATGTAGATTTACCCGCACCGTTCGCTCCAATCAATCCGTAGCAGTTGCCTTCGGTAAACTTTACATTTACATCTTCAAATAATGCTTTCTTCCCAACGCGCAATGTAATATTACTTGTGCTAATCATGTAAGATATCCTCCATAATCTATACTCACTCTTTACCACCGCTAATCTTAACACGACCGCAGGAAAATAGCAAGCCAAGAATTTTGCTGTATGCGATTTGCAAAAAGCGTGTTATACTAAGAAAAAACAAGAAAGGATTTATCTTATGAATATAGAAACAAAGACACCGACAGACTCTATGGTCGAGACAGTCCACATCGTCCGCCCCAATCACTTGAATGGTGCGAACCGCCTCTTTGGTGGTATCTTATTGCAATGGTTAGATGAGGTTGCCGGTATTGTGGCAAAGAGACACTCTATGACCAATGTCATCACCGCCTCTATCGATAATTTGCGATTTTTAAAGGGTGCTTACCAGAATGAGATGGTTGTCATCATCGGGAAGTTGACTTGGGTTGGGACCTCCTCTATGGAAGTGCGGGTTGACACCTATGTGGAGAACAAGAAGGGAGAACGCTGCCCTATCAATCGTGCATATTTTGTCATGGTTGCCTTAGATGAAAATGATAAACCGGTTCCGGTACCGCGATTAAGCTTGGAGACTGAGACTGAAAAAATCGAATGGGAGAATGCAAAAAAGCGCCGCGAAATTCGCGACGCCCGGAAAGTTGAAGGATTCTAACGGATACGCTCTGGGAATCCAACCTTCTTCTGCACTTTTCTCAAAGTCTTTGTAGCATAATAGCTTGCCTTGTCGGCATTGTTCTTAATGATGCCGTCAATGTAAGCTTTTTCTTTTTCCAATCTTGCAACCTCATCCTGCAATGGCTTCAATACCGAAACGACAGCCTCACCCACAGCCAGTTTGAAATCTCCGTAGCCTTTGCCGTCAAATTCCTTCACAACTTCCTGTGGTAACTTGTTCGTACAAGCACTATAAATATCAATTAGATTCTTGACGCCCGGCTGCTCATCACGATATAAAATCTGTGCTTCCGAATCTGTCACTGCACGTTTGCACTTGCGGATAATGGTATCTGGGTCATCCATCAGATAAATGCTGGCATTCGGATTCTCGTCAGATTTCGACATCTTTCGCGCCGGATCCTGCAATGACATAATCTTCGCACCAACTTTACCCAAATATGCTTCAGGAACCGTAAATACATCCCCATAAATCGAATTAAAACGCTGTGCAATATCTCTCGTTAATTCCAGATGCTGCATCTGATCAATACCAACCGGAACGACATCTGCCTGGAATAAAAGAATATCCGCAGCCATCAACACCGGATAGGTGAAAAGACCTGCATTGATATTATCTGCATGCTTTGCTGACTTATCCTTAAACTGAGTCATACGATTGAGTTCGCCCATATAAGTAAAGCAATTCAAAATCCAAGCAAGCTCCGCATGACCGGACACATGAGACTGGTAATAAATGCAGTTCTTTTCCGGGTCTAATCCTGCCGCAATATAAAGTGTGAGTAAAGCTCTCGCTCTCTTGCGCAAAGTCGCAGGGTCCTGTCTCACCGTAATGGAATGCATATCGACTACGCTGTAGAAGCATTCATATTCATCACTCAGTGTTACCCAATTCTTCAGCGCCCCCAGATAATTTCCCAAAGTCAGGTTCCCGGTTGCCTGCATACCACTGAATAATACTTTCTTATCGTTAATCATTGTTCTATTCCTCCGAAATTTCTCTTTTCTTAGTTTACACGCTGACCTCTTATCCGTCAAGACTTGCCTCATCATAAACAATCATTGCTTCTTCTACTATCTTGGCTTTTCCGTCTTGAATCTCGACAATCGACAGCCCACAATTCTTATGTAAACCACCTTTCCAAAAATCTTTCACTTCCCAGCCCTTTATATGACACAAAAGTGCGCTCAATGCTGCGCCGTGCGTGGAAATCAAAATTGTGCTGTCCTGATACTTCGGATTCACAATCAATTCTTCATAAAACGAACGAATTCGGCTGAAAATCTCATCCATCGATTCGCTCCCATCTACTGAAATATAAGCCTCCGGCTTCTCAAAGAAATTCTGCAAATTCTCATCTTGAAACTGGAAATGCTTTCCCTCGTAAGCACCAAAATTCACCTCAATGATGCGCGCATCTTCCAATATCGGAATCTTTCTATCCTTTAAAATCAACTCTGCGGTCACCTTTGCTCTGCGAAGAGGACTTGTAATTGCCAAGTCAAAAGGCACATCCTTTAGTCCCTCTCTAGTCAGCTCTGCAACCTTGCGGCCCCATGTATTGAGCTCTACATCTGTACGTCCCTGTAAAAGACGCTTGCGATTCCAGTCCGTCTGTCCATGACGGATGATATACAATCTCATAGCTTAATTTCCTTACGTATATAACGAAACGTCTCTTCCTCACCTTTCTCAGCGAGCATTTCCAGCAACGTCTCTAACATATTTCTGGTATAGTCGTGCAACACCAAGCGGTGCTTGCTGCGATTGTAATAGTCCAGAGGACTTCTGTCTACATACTTGTCTTTCAAATAGACCTTACAAGCAGCAATACGATCCATAAACATCTCCACAATATAGCGATTCGGCATCTTCATGCCTGCCAGTACCTCATCTACATTCGAAGCATAATCAATCCAGTATTCAAAATGGTGTTTATTTCTTCCCTTATGATGCAACCACGCAGGCGAGCAGCCTTTTTCCTCACGCTCTGCACTGTTCGGGCTTCGCGTGCCCTGATAATACTTTGCACCCACACGGAACTCCACCGGACTGTATTTGGACATATCATGCATCAGGCCTTGCCAATAAAGTCCTACTTTAAAACATCCCTTTGCCACATATATTTTGTGTTGTGTAATTGTACAAAAATGTTGCCAAGCTTTACTCATCTTATCTTCCCTCAAACATTACAATTGTGCGGCCTTCCACACAAACTAATTTCTGTTCAGCCAATGTCTTTTCATCTGCAGTTGTAAAAACCGGATACCACTTCTTCCCCTTTGGCAAGCTTGGAAGTGCAAACGGCTTCATACCCTCATGCATATTGTATGCGATAAAACAATCCTTTACCGCATCCGCATCGCTATGGTAATAGACACCAAGCTGTCGACTCTGCGAGGCTGTCGGCGCCTGCCAAGCACTCTCCCCATGATAAGACACATCCGGCACACCGCATCCAATGCGGTCAGCACCCAAAAGGGCCTCTTCTTTGTGTAAAATCGGATAGTGCTTGCGAAGCGCAATCAAGGATTTTACATATTCAAAAAATTCACTGTTCTTTTCTAAGCCCTTCCAATCCAACCATGAAATTTCATTGTCCTGACAATAGACATTATTATTCCCTTTTTGACTGTTCCCAAATTCATCTCCGGCGAGAATGCTTGGTGTACCCTGTGCCGTCATAAGCAGAAACATTGCATTCCGCATCTGTCGCTTTCGAAGCTCTAACACAGCCTTCTTGCGTGTATTTCCTTCCACACCGCAATTCCAACTGCAATTATAATCCGGCCCATCTTGATTCCCTTCGCCGTTCGCCTCGTTGTGTTTTTCATTGTAGGACACCAAATCCGCCAAAGTAAATCCGGTATGGTTCGTAATATAATTACAGCTTCCGCTGTCCTTTGTACGCTGTCTGAGCCACCAAATCAAACCATTTAATGCATCGTCTTCTCCTTTGAGGAAGCGACGCATTGCAAACTGGAACTCATCGCGATTCTGTAGAATCTTTGTTGTCTTCAGAATCGGGTCCGATAGAATCACCTCCATCGGTGCAATGTGAGGATTCAGCACAAAACCATCAATATGGTATTCCATACGATAATAGCGCAGACTGTCCAAGATAATCTGCTTAGAAGTTGACTCTGCATACGGCAAATGGAGCACCACTTCAATCCCTGCTTTATGGCAAGCTTTCACCATATCTTTTAGCTCTCGCTCTGGACTTTTTCCAGCGGCGTAGGCATTCTTTACAGCAAAGCAATAGGCATCCCCATATCCCCAATAATTGTGATATTGCGTGTGCTCCTCAAAGCTATAGACAGGCATACACTGAATCTGGTTGATTCCAAGTTCCTGCAAATAAGGAATCTTCTCAATCACTCCCTGAAACGTTCCTTTCTTTTTCACCTTTGAGCTTCTGTGCTTTGTAAAACCTCTGACATGTAGATTGTACGCGATCACCTCATGATATGGTATTCCAAGAGGTCTGTCTCCCTCCCAATCGTATTCTTCCGCCATCACGCGGGCACGAACCGGAACACCTTCGCACTCCACCACCGACTTCGCATAGGGATCTACAACAGGAACACCATCAACGACATATTGATATTCCATCGCTTTTACATCCGCTTTTGCAAGTGCAATATAGCGCACTTCCCCCTCTGCATCTTCTTGGGAAAGCAAAAGCTCTGCCGTCGGCGTCTCCGCGCCTTTTTTATATAATCTCAATATACATTCCTTATCTTGTTCTACAACAATCGAAAAATTGATATAACCCTCTTTTTCTGAAATTCCGAGCGGTAATGGGTAGCCTCTTTTTTCTCTCATCTGTCATTCTCCTATTGCCAACTGTCTATCCCGTATTCTGCCACATTCTCTTTTGTAATTAAGATTGTATCAATAAAGGTATTCTTCTCAAAGGACTCACCATTCAAGATACAAAATGCAAGTCTAACTGCTTCCTTGCCCATCTTCTCTGTCGACTGTGCAACCGTTGCCACAATCTTTGCGTTCTCCTTTGCAATCTCTTCCTTCACATCAGGAGAACCATCCACACTATAAATCTGTATATGTTCTGCCGCTACTGTATTTGCTGCCACCAAAGCCCCCTGTGCCATCTGGTCGTTCCCGCACATGATTGCAACTATATCAGGATATTGCTTTAATGCCTCCTCTACCTGCGTAAGCGCAAGCTCCAACTGTGCTTGTCCATCAATACGTGCAACCACCTCAAAACCTTTCTTCGCAATCGTTCGTTCAAAACCATTCATACGGTCTATGATGGAATTACGGTTCGGGCACTCCACAATCAGAATCTTTCCTCCCTGCGGCAGGCGACTCAACAAGTATTCTCCGCAAAGTTCACCTGCTCTCGTATTATCAGAGCCAACATAGGCATCTACCAAGTCAACATCCTGCACACTGGTATCTACATTGATAATCGGAATTCCGGCATCCTTTAGCAACTGCAAGGAATCCTTGATTGCCACCCAATCAACCGGTGTCAAAAACACGGCGTCTACCTTCTGTTCAATCAGCTTCTGTATCTGTTCTTTTTGTATGTCTGCATCTACCTCTGCATCCATCGTAATCAGCGTATGTCCTTCCGCTTCCAGAGCCTCTCGCATAACGCCTTCCAAAGCAATAAAATATGGATTATTCATTGAGGTACAACAATACCCAAAGGTATAATGCACTTGTTCCTCTACCGGTGCTTCCTCCTGTGGCAATTCATTTACCGTCTCTTCTTCCTTCTTGCATGCAAGCAAAAAACTCGCACAAATTGTTATCATTAAAAGTATTGCAAATAACTTTTTCATCCTCGTAAACCCCTTTTTGCATCTTCTGTATATGCTATCATTTATTTTAGTCATTTTTTCAAGAAAGTCAAGAGTTTTGCCCCTTGCAATTCCTGTCCAACTCTGATAGAGTGATTGTAGCGAAACTTTCATTATAAAGGAGATTGGATTATGGGAAATCATGAACACGATTGCAATTGTGGATGCCAGGACGAGGAAGTAACCGTTACACTCACGCTGGACAATGACGAGGAAGTGGAGTGCGCAGTCCTCACAATTTATGAAGTGGACGGCAAAGAATACATCGCACTGCTGCCATTAAAAGAGGACGGCACAGAAGAAGACGGGGACGTATACCTGTATCGCTACATTGAGACAGCAGACGGAGAACCTACTTTGGAGAACATTGAAGATGATGATGAGTATGAGGCAGTTGCAGACGCATTTGACGAGTGGCTCGATACGATGGAATTTGAAGAACTCGAAGAGGAAGAATAGCAAAAAAGATGGTAGTCGGTGCTACCATCTTTTTTATTTTTCCGAAGCTCTGCCCATAATCTCCTCTACAAAACGCGAAGCCTCCATCTTCTTTCCGTTTCGCTCCTTCGTATAAGATACAATCAATCTTTTACGTGCTCTGGTCATCGCCACATAGAACATTCTGCGCTCCTCTTCCAGCTCTTCCGGGAGCTCGGCTTTCTTATGCGGTATTATTTTTTCATTTGCACCAATCAGAAAGACCGTGTCAAACTCCAATCCCTTTGAGGCATGCATGGTCATCAGACATACACCGGCTTGATTTTCAGCATCCTTTGCCCTACACAGCTCCCTTTGCGACTGATAAGACGCAATGTATGCAAGCCAAGCATCAATCGTTGAAAACGGTCTCGCTCTCTCTTGCAGCTCATCTAATGTCTCAAACAAACTTTCTTCCTTCGTTCTGTGCGCGTGCGCATACTCCTTCAAGAACACATCATATCCAATCTTTTTGCGGATATACTGAATGGCACCGTACGGCGCCATCCGCGATATCGTATGAAGCTCTGCTTCCCATGTATCGATACGGTCTAGCATCCAATCCTTTTCTTGATAAAAAACACGGAGACTTTCAAAAGAAATCTCCCTCTCTGCAATTGCCTCTCTTGAAAGATATCGATTAGGCCGATTCATCACCGCAAGAAAAGCCTGCCGACTTCGCTCACCACACGCCATTTTCAAATATGTCAAAATATCCCTACTTATGAAATGTTCATAGAGACTTGGTATTTGCTCTTTCATCCGAAAAGGAATGTTATGTTCCCAAAAGGTCTCCATAAGGCTTCGCGCATCCACGTTGGTGCGAAACAAGACCGCAATCTCCTGCTCCGACACCCCTCGCTTCATTGCTGCCTGTATCTCACGCATCACATAATCACTCTCTTCAATCGGGTCTTTCACTTCTTGTATATGAACCGAAACACCTTGTCCCTGCACAGCCATCAAATCTTTCACAAAACGCTGTCGATTGTGGGAAATGACACGTGCCGCACTGCTTACGATTGCATCCGTAGACCGATAATTCAGATTTAGAAATATCTGCTTTGCATTGGGATAATCCTCCCGAAACTGTAGCATCAATTCCGGCTTGGCACCCCGAAATCCATAGATGGACTGGTCATCATCTCCTACCACAAACAGATTGTTCTCCGGCGCGGCAAGCATACGAATGACATCGTATTGCACCGCATTGATATCTTGAAATTCGTCAATGAGTATATAACGAAATCTTTTCTGCCATTGCGCAAGTATATCCGGGCGATTTTGAAACAATTGATAAGTGAGCACCAACATATCATCAAAATCCAGCTTTCGCCTTGCCTTCCGCTCACGTTCATACTTTTGATAGAGTGTGGCAAACAATCCCTCATCACAACTAAGTGCATGATACTCCGCAATACAAAGACGCTGATTCTTCATACGTCCGATTTCCTCTGCAATTTCCTGCACAAACTCTTTTTCATCCACGACATCGATTCGTTCTTCTTGCACCAAAGCTTGCAGAATATGATGCTTTTCTTCCTCTGATAATATATTTTCTGTATTCAATTTGTAAGCCCACTTCAATATTCCATAATAGATTCCATGAAAGGTGCCAAAGCACACGCGCTCCTCACCCCTCTTACAAAATGCAAGGTAACGCTCCTTCATCTCATTTGCAGCAGCCTTAGAAAAAGTAATCACCAGAATTTCTTCTGGTGATATCTTTTGTCTCTGAATCAAATATGCAATTCGATTGGTGATAACCGTCGTCTTCCCGGAACCCGGCCCGGCAAGAACCATACACGGTCCACTTTTGTGGGCAATCGCTTCGCGCTGCATTGCATTCAAACGCATATCTTACCCCTCTTACTTACTTAACAATTCAATCCCCTTGCGAATACGCGCGAGGGACTCTTCTTTTCCAAGAATCTCCATAATCTCTGTCGCGCCGCCAGGTGTGTTCTGCTTTCCGGAAACTGCTGTACGAATTGGCCACATCACATAACCATTCTTACATCCCTTTTCCTCCACATAGCCTCGAAGTACTTCAAACAAGGCATCGTTGCTATAATCCTCCTGCGCTTCCAAGCGTGGCAAAAGTTCTGTGAGCACTTCCAAAGAAGTCTCTTCATTTGTCTTCATCTTCTTGTGTGCATACATCGCTGTATCATACTCTGGAAGCTCCTCAAAGAAATCAATCTGCTCCTTGATATCCGGGAAGATTTCAATACGAGTTTTGACAAGTGCCGCAATCTTCTTCAAATCACAGTCTTTTGATACAACTTCTTTGATATACGGTTCAGCCATCGCATAGAATGCGTCAAAATCCATTGCCTTTAAGTATTCCCCATTCATCCATTTGAGTTTGGTTGTGTCAAATACAGCCGGAGATTTGCTCATATGGCGATAATCAAACGCCTCGATTAACTCCTGTAGAGAGAAAATCTCTTTGTTGTCTGACGGGCTCCATCCCAAAAGCGCGACATAATTCACAACTGCTTCTGTCAAATAACCCTGCTCAATCAAGTCCTCATATGAAGAATGTCCGCTTCGTTTACTGAGCTTCTTGTGCGTCTCATCTGTAATCAATGGACAGTGTACATAGGTCGGCACCTCCCAGCCAAACGCGCGGTACAACTGGTTGTACTTTGGTGCAGAAGACAGATATTCGTTCCCACGCACCACATGGGTAATGCCCTGCAAATGGTCATCTACAACATTTGCAAAGTTATAGGTCGGATATCCATCTGACTTAATCAAAATCATATCATCCAATTCCGCATTGGGAACCGTGATATCCCCATAAATATCATCATGGAAAGTCGTCGTACCTTCTGTCGGCATATTGATGCGAATGACATATGGCTTTCCGGCAGCAAGATTTGCCTCAATCTCTTCTTTGCTCAAATGTAAGCAATGCTTATCATATACAACAATCTCTTCGCCGCCGTCTTTGACCTCACTTTTCAGAGAAGCCAGTCTCTCTTTGTCGCAGAAACAATAATAAGCATCTCCCTGCGCAATCAATTTCTTCGCATACTCCAAATACAATCCGGTTGCCTGTCGTTCGCTCTGTACATACGGTCCAACACCGCCATCTTTGTCCGGTCCCTCATCATGTATGAGCCCCGTCTTTGCAAGCGTACGATAAATAATATCAACGGCACCTTCTACATAGCGTTCCTGGTCTGTATCTTCGATACGAAGCAAAAAATCTCCATCTTCATGTTTTGCAATCAAATATGCGTAAAGCGCGGTTCGCAAATTCCCCACATGCATTCTGCCTGTCGGACTTGGCGCAAATCTAGTTCTAACTTTACTCATCTGTCTCTACTCCTTTGCGTATATTAAGCGGTCTTCTCTGCTAAAATCTTATCGATGCTGACTAATTTTACACTCAGCACAAATATATCTGCCGCTACAGCCAACTCTTCCGGTGTCGGGAAGGACGGTGCAATACGGATGTTGCTGTCTTTCGGGTCCTTACCGTAAGGGAAGGTCGCACCCGCTCCGGTCATCACAACGCCTGCTTCTTTTGCCTTTGCAACAATTGCTTTTGCGCAACCTTCTAAGGCATCAAAAGAAATGAAGTATCCGCCGCGTGGTTTAATCCAGTTGCCGATCTCCAAACCGCCGAGCTCACGTTCCATTACGTCCAATACCGCCTCAAACTTTGGTCTGAGAATATCCGCATGCTTCTTCATATGCTCTACCATACCGTGAATATCTCCGTAGAAACGCGCGTGACGCAACTGATTCAACTTGTCATGTCCAATAGTCTGAATCGCCATCTGCTTGCGGATGTCTGCCAAGTTTGCAGTCGATGCCGCAATCGCTGCCACACCGGAACCCGGAAAACTAATCTTAGATGTCGAACAGAATTTGTATACCATATCTGGATTACCTTCTTTTTTACACTCCATCAAAATCTCAATCAGATAATCCTGCTTATCATCATAAAGATGGTGAATGCCGTATGCATTATCCCAGAAAATACGGAAGTCCTTTGCCGCCGGCTTTAATCTTGCAAATCTCTGCACCGTTCTGTCAGAGTAAGTAATTCCTTGTGGATTCGAATACTTCGGCACACACCAGATTCCCTTGATTGCCTCATCCGAGCTTACAAGTTCCTCTACAATATCCATATCCGGGCCTTCCTCCGTCATCGGAACGTTAATCATCTCAATCCCAAAATGTTCTGTAATTGCAAAATGTCTGTCATATCCCGGAACCGGACACAAGAACTTTACCTTATCTAACTTGCACCAAGGCGTGCTTCCCATAACACCGTGTGTCATCGAACGTGCAATCGTATCATACATCACATTCAAGCTGGAATTTCCAAAGATTACAATGTTGTCCTTCGGAACCTCCGTCATATCTGCAAGGAGTTGTTTGGCTTCACGAATTCCGTCAAGAACACCGTAGTTTCGACAATCTACGCCTTCCTCACAAACCAAATCCGCTTCACTGCTCAATACATCCATCATTCCCATACTCAAATCGAGCTGTGCCTTTGACGGCTTTCCGCGTGACATATCCAGCTTCAAATTCTGTGCTTTGATGTCTGCAAAGCGCTGTTCCAGCTCATTCTTTAAAGTCCTTAACTCTTCTACACTCAAATCTCTATATGGTGTCATATCTTCTGCCTCCTAAAAATCATCATCTTTCTTAGTCTATACGATTTCTAACTTTTTGGCAAGCGATATCGCATAGAATTTTGCTTCCAACTCTTCGAAAAGAGTCGAAAGAACGCATCCACGACAAAAACGCCAAGTGCAATCACACCTGCCAATTCCAAAGTCAAAATTAAATAATGCAATGCAAGCTCCTTGTTGCCTTCCAAAAGATAATAGACAATTCGATACATTCCTGCTCCCGGTACAGTCGGCAAAATACCGGCTATCAAAAACACTGTAACCGGCGCACGAAAGAGCCGTGCAAAGATATGTGACACAACAGAAATAATCATCGTTGAAAAAAAAGTCGCTAATATCTCATCCGCGCCAAACTGCATACTTACCATATAAACCAACCATCCCGCAGCACCAACTGCGCCGGCACACCACAAATATCGCTTTGGAGTCTCTAACATCACTGCAAATGCTGCAATTGCCAAAAATGCACCAATCAGTTGTACAATCATCTGAGCACACCTCCCAGCACTATACGAAACAGCGCCATTCCAATACCGACGCCGATTGCAATCGAACCTGCCTTTAAAAAAGATTCTAAAATACGCGCGCAGCCTGACAAATAGTCTCTGTGTAACACATCACGAACCGCATTCGTAATTGCAACACCGGGAACCAGCGGCATAATTGTACTGACAATTGCAATATCTGTAGAGATACCGGGTATCAAAAACGCCTGCAAGCTCATAATCAACATTGCAATTCCAGCCGTTGAAGCAATATCAGTCAAAATGGTACTCATATGTGTCACATTTGCAAACATAAGGCATACAGCCAGCCATACGCCGGCAAGTGCCGCCGCAAACACATCAACCGCACGACCGCCAAACATCATCGCAAATCCGGTTGTAACCAAAACAGTTGCAAAATTAAATACAACTCTCCCGTAAAGCTTTTCCTTTACATTCTTTAGACTCGCATATGCCTCCTCCAGCGAAAGATTGCCACCACAATAGCTTCTGGAAATCTCGTTCACCTTGATAATATTATTTAAATTTGTAGAACGCTTATGAATTGCCTTAACAGCAGTAATCGGTTGCTGCATCTCTTCATCATTTATGGTCGCAACAATACCTGTCATCAATGCCAGCACATCAATTGACTGTCTCTTTGACGTGCGTAAAATATGATTCATCGTATCCTCGACGCGATAGGTCTCTGCGCCGCTGCTAAGCATAATCTCACCGGCAAGGACTGCCGTATCCATCAATAACTTATCCTTCATCTTCCACTCATTCCACTTCCTCGATATTCTTCTTTCCATTCCAAGAGTTGTCCTGCATCAGGAACTGTTGAAACCTCTTCTTTTATCTGTTGTATCGTCTCGAGAATCTCCCAATGAAGCTTTTGGTATAAGCTGCTCTTTTGTAAAAGCGCTTTGTAATCGTCTTCGGACAGATATTGGTTGCTCGCATATAAATATGCCTTCAACAACGCTGTATCTTCGCAAATCTGGTAGGCGGCTTCATACATCCTCGCTGCCTCCTCATAGAGGAACAGCTTTCCATAAGCTGCACCAAGACAAGCATACACACTCCCGTAAAAGCGTCTCTCAACGCTTGCCTCCTCTTCCTCTTGCAAAATGGATTGATATATCGAAATCGCCTGTCGGATTCCTCCGCTTGCAAGCAGATTGTCTGCCTTATATTTTTGCTTTTCAACCGGCTTCTGATTCTTAAGCTGTTCCAAAACATCCTGTATATGCGCCAGCTCGCCCATCGTGTAGAGAGAGACATTCGCTAAAACAGTAAGTATACACTGCTCTATCGTCGCATTTTCCTGTATCTTTTGACGCAGCTCCTGCGCAAGCTGTGGAAGCAAAAGCTCCTCACAGAGCCACTCACAGAGCGCCTCATTCATAAGTGTATAATCTATCAAATACAAATGATTGCAAAGGTAGTAACATAATTCCTCTATGGTATAGATTTGACGATGGATTCGCCGAATCTCAAAAGGATGTCGTGCCTTCTTTTCATGACAAAGAATGATACTGCCCATGATTTCCTCCTAAATGTATCTCCCGTTCCACACAAGCACCGGTTGCACGGAAAAATTCTCCAAATCCGATATCTTGAAACGTAATGAAACAAGTCTTCTCATCCAAAAACAAAATCTTAACCTGCAAGCGCAGACTGTAATCCTTGCGCTTTGGAAATTCTGCAAGCGAAATCTTTTCTACCTGCATCTCATTTCCCACAAGTGACTCCACATGAAGCTCAATGTCTTCTGCATCCTCCAGCAGAATCTCAAATTGCGTATCTGCTTCAAACCATCTGCTTCCCCAAGAAACAATTGGCTGCCACTTGTCCATCCCATTCGTGCGTACCTTCAGACAGATTTGGTCCATCATCTTACTCTCATCGAGATAAATAGGCCCCTCACTCTTTCCAAAACAGCGACGATATGCGGTATAACAAGCACCCTTACTGTACAAATTGTTGCCAAAAAATGCACGTCTTCCGTTGCAAAGCACTTTTAGTGATTGCGGAAACCACTCATTCTCAAAGCCCTCGCCCACTAAAAAGACAGAGGAAACAATCTTTTTCGCAAAAACACCCTGTATAAACTGGCGAAAAGCAGCATCTGCATCTTTTGCTCTATCCACATTCAGCACCGGATATATCATCTCCAGCTCCTGCATCTGTGCATGTGCCACCTCATCTACGGTCACAAACGCATCTCTGCCCTTTCCGGAACCCGCATGAATCTTTCGCAGCATATACGCCTTCACCTCGTGGCGGTCACAGTGGAATAAAGCCGCCTCATACTGCCACAACTCCTTCGGCTGGTACAGCATATAATTGCAAAAGCTCTCTTTATAATCTTGAACGGAAATTCCCTGTTTTGAGACACCTGCGCGCGAACCAATGCTCTTTAACACCTTCACAATATCCATATCTGCGTGAGGCACAGTAAATACGAGCTGCTCAATATTGGAAAACCCTTTTAAGCTCAGTTCCACAAATTTTGCCAAAAGCCATATTGCTTCATAACTTTCCTCGCCAAGCCGAAGCTTTTCTCGCTTCAAAGACTTGTTGTATAAATCCTCAACCGCAAGCCCTTCTTCAAAGAGGCGCCTTGCCTCAGCACCAAGCAGCCACTTTCCATCCTTTTTCCCGATAATCAGAGGAATTTGGTAGTGATCCTGCGTTGTTTCCATTGTCTGTGGCTCCTGTTGCTCTTCGTTGTAAAAACTAATCTGGCAATAGGTCTCATTCAAATCATATCCGATAATATATCCCGTCAATACCTTAACTCCTCTCTTTCGTATTAACGAACCGGAAACAAGTGGTTGGCCAGCGCCGTCTCTCGCTCATATGCAAGCATCGCTCTTTCCTGTTCTTCTCCATGCATCTGCAAAAGTTCATTGAGCTTTCCGTATTTTCCGACATTGCTCGTCTGCCACTCTTGCGTGTAAGTGTATTTCTTACTGTTTCTCTCGACACCCTGCAGCTCTTCCGTAAACGAATACTGTAAGGTCTCACCACTAAATAAAATAAACTCTTTTACATACGTATTCTCATAGTTCGGCGCCAAAGTCTCCGTGTGCATCTTCCCATCATCCAGACGATAATGAATCTTTACACGCGCCTCTTGCTCTCCATGATATTCAACAAGGAACTTATCATACAATTGCACCTCTCGCAACCAGCTCTTTGGATATCTTTGATAGAAAGAAAACACCATGCGCTGTTCACACAATTCCTGCAAATATACTTTTAACGTGCCTTCTGTCTTTGCATCTACTTGCTTCCCTGCATAATATTTTAGAATCGCAGCCTTGCAAATATCTGCCAAATATTCCTTCTGTGCGAATTCTTGAAGCATAATACGGAAAATACTCTCTTCCATCTCACGGTTCTTTACCACATACTGGCAGGAAACATATGCCAAATATGCCTGCTTCAAGCGGAAATACGGCTTACCCGCATAATAATCCTCAAAAATCTCTGCTTCTTTTGACATCACCTCAGAGAATAACATCTGCGTAATAATACGTTCTGCAAGTTCTCTTGTGCGTACCCCGTACTCACGTGCCTTACGCCACAGCAGCTTC
Organism: Faecalimonas sp.; assembly: GCA_036311625.1. Taxonomy (GTDB): domain Bacteria; phylum Bacillota; class Clostridia; order Lachnospirales; family Lachnospiraceae; genus Faecalimonas. The sequence goes on along the minus strand of JAXJPN010000045.1, from coordinate 4,406 downwards.
ATATCGCCGGTTGCACCGCAATAAAAATGCGCCAGATAATGCAAAAGCGCCTTATCATACATACCGCGCATAAACAAATCAAAGCAAATATACAGGAGAAAATCATCCTCAACCTGTTCCTGTTCCCGAATTCGCTTGGTGCACAGCAAAAATACTTCCTCTTCCTCAAACGCGTCAATTCCATATAAACGCAAATTCTCAAAGTTAAGCTCGTGCGGCTTTTCTTCTTTTTTGCTTGTATTTTGAACTGTAATATGCTTCTTACACAATTCCATAAAGCGCATTTCATAGAACAATCGCACAGTATCGTACGGAACAGAATCTGTATAATGTCTGCCATCATTGCCTTCCCAAACAATGCGAGATTCTTTATCATATAGATAAATATTGGCACCGTGCTCACCGTAGGCAACCCTCTGACGTATATTTCCATCTTTTTCGATAACCAAAAGATATTTCATATTTTTGCTTGAGGTCGTCACGTGATATTTGTGGCAAATATCATATAGCGCTTCCACTTCTTCAAATCCCAAATTATTTTCATGGAAAAAGCGATTATACAACACACGCAAAGAATCATTGATTTTACGCTTCAAAAGTTGATTCTTCGCAAAAGCATACATCTGCTCTCGATAGCTTGCAAACACCTCGCTCTCCTCATCCTCATAAGTCAATATATTCTCATAGAGAAGTGCAGTTCTGCGCTCGTCCAATTGCATGCCATGCGAAAAATACAAATACACCAGCTTTGGAAATGGTCCCTTTGTCCTCTGAAGCGGCATAGACATCATATAATACTCATATAGCTGCGCAATCTTTAGGCCCTGTTCAACCGCAAGCGCATACCATTTAAAGTAAGCTGTTCCAAACTTATTTCCCTTGATTAACTGCGTACAGAGTGCCTGCAAAATATCGCGATGGGCATACATCTCATAAGAACGCTCAAGGATACGAACCAGCTTCTTGTTGTATTTTTTCTGATAACCAATCAAATCGGCAGCATGTAATGCAAGCTCTTCTGTGAGAATCCGATACTTGGTAGCAAAATTCAATACCTGAATTTCAAAGGACTCCAGCTTGCGGAGCAAAAGTACTTTTTCCTGAAAGCAGAGATAAGCCTCCGCGTACAGCAACACCTGATTCGAACCATTAAAAAACTGACGCTCCAACACACGAATGCGATCGCCATAATCCTTGTACTTCGGGTCTAAGTAAATTAGCATGCACAAAAGCGGCCAAGAATACGGATGCTTGATATAAAGACGATTCACCTCATCCAAAGCACGCAAATGTGACACAGAATCCTTTTGAAGCAAAGCCTGTAAAAACAGATGATACGCGGAGATTTCTGCCTTGCGCCCAATCACAAACTTTCCAAAGTTACCACTCTCTAAAATCCACCTTGCTTCCTCCGTACGACCACCACGCAGACAGACATGCGCTTTTAACAATTGGTAATACTCGTGTTCCGGCTCAAGCTCCTGTAAGCGAGTAACGGTGTCCAATGCGTGCATAGTCCACTCTGCCGTATCTACTCTGCCGGAAATACACAAAAGATACTCCTTTAATCCCTGTGCGGCAAGTACCCCCTGCATACCAAAAGTATCCTTATGCTTCGCCTGCTGTGAAACACAGACCGTATAGGTTAAGGTCTCATACGGCGTCTTGATGCACAGTCTTCCGTAGTTGTGACCACTATGCAATCTATCTTTCTGAATTACATATTCCAAAACAAAGCTGTTCCCCACAAAGTCATCGGTAGAACAGTTCGTCTGCGCAACCGAAAGGAAAGCAGCGTCTGCCTCTATCTGTATCGGCATATATCCCCAAGTATTCTTCGTCAGCTCAATCTGCGCCTTTTGGTCCTCCATCAGTTCTCTGTATGCAGCAGAATCTTGCTCCATACTCAGGAATATCTTTTCTTTCTGCTTCGTTCCAACCAAAAATTCTTCTAGCGCCTGTTCATCCAAAGACCATGTTCGCATCTGTTCATACAGATTGCGCACACGACAATCTTCATATTTCAAAATATCATAGAATTGGCGGGTGCGGAAAATGCGTTGGGCCTCCGAAAAATCCTGCTGTGCAAGACGTTTGAAGTCACCAATATTCTGTATCTTCCCATATTCTGACAGCAAGAACGGCTTTTCCACAATCGCCGTAAACCGAAGCTCATACTCACCACCATTACAAACGACCGTAAACTTACCCTGTTCAATCTGACCCGGCAAAAGTCCGGTGCTGTCGTAAGTAAACTTCACCTGAACAGGATTGCCCTCGAAGCCCTGCTCCAAACAATGCACACGAAAAGAAGAGGGATATACAAGCCCTCTGATATTCCCCTCTGCTCGATTCTCAATCGTAAAACTTCCTTCATATATCTCACCCTCTCCAACGGAGATGACAAGATTCGTCTGTGGAAATACAATATCCGGTCTGCTTAACCGAAAATCACCTTTTGCAAATTGTTTGATCTTGTTCTTCATTTGCCACCTGTCTTTTATTCTCATTTGTTAAATGGATGCTGTTTCTATCTTATCATTCCAAGCGAATGATTACAACCAAAAATCACTTTTCTTTTTCCCAATTATAAACCATTTTTGATAATGTCCTAATATACCACAAAGGAAAATGTCCCAACTGTGGTATGATACTCCTATCACACTGATGGGAGGGATTATTATCAGAAAGGTTGAATTAAATATGAATGAACAAAACAAATACGATGTCGTAAAAACTCTTGTAGATCACAATGGCAACAAACAAAGAGCTGCTCTCAAACTAGGTATTACCGTAAGACACCTAAACCGCCTTATCAATGGTTATAAGAAGTATGGTAAGGAGTTCTTTGTTCACGGTAATCGCGGTCGAAAACCTGCCAATACCATCTCAAATAATGTTAGAGTCTCTGTAATTGACCTTTACCGCACAAAATACTTTGATGCCAACTTTGCTCACTTCACAGAGCTATTATGCAATCATGAGAACATTTCTCTCTCTGCGTCCGCTGTCGCTTCCATTTTGGAATCAGCAGACATATATTCGCCAAGAATAACTCGTTCAAAGAAAAAACGTATTCGCGAAGAACTCAAACAAAAGCAAAATCTTTCTTCTTCACAAAAAGAAATACGACAAATCCAGGCAAATTTAGTGGCTCTCGAAGATGCTCATTCAAGGCGCCCTAAATGTGCTTATTTCGGTGAATTACAGCAAATGGATGCTTCGCCTCACCTTTGGTTCGGAAATATCGTAACTTCTCTTCATATCGCTGTAGATGATGCTACCGGAAGAATTACCGGAGCCTACTTTGATAAAGAAGAAACCCTGAATGGATACTACCACGTATTCCATCAAATCCTCACCACATACGGTATTCCTTATAAGTTTTTTACTGATAAACGTACTGTTTTTACATACAAACAAAAAAATGCCCCTTCCACTGATGAAGACACTTACACTCAGTTTGCTTACGCTTGCAAGCAACTTGGCGTGGAATTAGAATCCAGCAGTGTTCCTCAGGCTAAGGGACGTGTTGAGCGAATGTTTCAAACGCTTCAATCACGCCTGCCAATCGAAATGAGACTGGCAGGTGTGAGCAACCTTTCCGAAGCTAACGAATTTTTGACATCCTACCTTCAAAAATTCAACGAAAAGTTCGCGCTTCCCTTAAATAATATCAAATCTGTCTTCGAAGAACAACCCTCTGAAGAAAAAATAAATCTAACATTGGCTGTTCTGACAGAACGCACCGTTGACTGTGGACACTGTTTACGCTTTCAAAACAAGTATTATCGTATGCTTGATTCAGCCGGACACCAAGTTCACTATACCAAAGGCACAAAATCCATGGTAGTCCGTGCATTCGACGAAACACTTTACTGTTGTGTGAACGACAAAGATGTTTATGCGCTTGAAGAAGTTCCAGAACATGAAACAAAATCTAAAAATTTGGATTTTGATTATAAGAAACCAGAACTCAAAAAGATTTATATACCACCGATGTCTCACCCTTGGAAAAGTGCTTCGTTCAAAGCGTTTCTGAGAAAACAAAAACATCACGAAAATGACGAATATAAACGAACAGCCTAAACGTGCATCAGCACACCCTCTATCATTAGCTGCTTGATTACCTTTAATCATGTGTCGAGAATTCCTGTCAAGGACTTTAGCCACATGTGGTGCGAAGCATCCTGGACAGGATTCTCGCACATGATGTTTTACGAACAAGCAGCTAATAATAGATATTACCCCGTAAAATCCGGGGCTAATATTTTACTTATTTTGGGACATTTTCAAAAATGCTTGACAGAAAAAAGCGTTGTCGGCAAACTGTAGTTTTTCATCGTATGCAATACACTTGAAAATTTTATAATTTGTTTGGTTGTTTTGTGTTCTTATGTTATACT
>JAXJPN010000044.1:0-2153 GCA_036311625.1 Faecalimonas sp. | reverse complement strand
GAAAAGAATTGCAGCGCTTTGCTGAGACGAAAGAGAAGATACATAATTTGAAAGAGACTCTGGAGACGGAGCAGGCGGAATTGGAGGTTCTGCACGAGCAGGAGACAGAACAGAAAGAAAAGCTGGAAAAGTTGATTCGTGAGCAGAAGACAAAGGTTGCGAACTTAGATGCCGAGATTGCCAAAGCTGCACAGAAGGCAGCCGAGGAAGCGGCAAGACGGAGAGCTGAGGAAGAGGAAAGGCGCCGTGAGGAGGAGCGAAAGCAGAATCCGAATCAAGGCACGGATACCGGCGGTTCATCCGGTGGAGGCGGAAGCTATACAGGCACCGGCGATGCAAGTGTAGGACAGCAGATTGTGGCGGCAGCCAGAAAGTATATCGGTGTTCCGTATGTCTGGGGTGGAACATCACCGAATGGTTTGGATTGCTCCGGTTTAACGCAGAGAGCACACCGTGATGTCGGGATTTCGATTCCGCGTGTTTCTGGTGACCAGGCAGCTGCCGGAAAAGAGATTAACGGGATTGCGAATGCACTGCCGGGCGATGTGATTTGCTATCCGGGACATGTGGCGATTTACATAGGCAATGAGCGAGTGATACACGCACCGACAAAGGGCCAAAACGTAAAGGAAGCCAGCGTTTATATGGGGCCATCTCAACCGATTACGGCAATTCGAAGATATTGGTAAAAAGTGCTTGCAATGTGCCTTGAAAGTATGGTATAATGCCAGCGTTGCGAAAAATCACATATATGGTTATCCTTGCAGGTGCCTAATTCTTGGTTGTGACTGAAAAGAGCATCACAGGAACGGTCGCAGGGAAGGAAGTATATGGAAGAAAAAAACCAAAATGGAGGAAAGAACATGAACGTTATTTCAATGAAGCAATTATTAGAAGCAGGTGTTCACTTTGGACATCAGACAAGAAGATGGAATCCTAAGATGGCTGAGTACATCTACACAGAGAGAAATGGGATTCATATCATTGACTTACAGAAGTCAGTAGGAAAGGTAGATGAAGCTTACGCTGTTATCGCTGATATCGCAGCACAGGGCGGAATCATTCTTTTCGTTGGTACAAAGAAGCAGGCACAGGATGCAATTAAGTCAGAGGCTGAGCGTTGTGGTATGTTCTACGTGAACGAGAGATGGCTTGGTGGTATGCTTACGAACTTCAAGACAATTCAGGGAAGAATCAATCGTTTGAAAGAGATTGAGACGATGTCAGAAGACGGAACTTTTGATGTACTTCCGAAGAAAGAAGTTATCCAGATTAAGAAAGAATGGGAGAAGCTTGAAAAGAACTTGGGCGGTATCAAGGATATGGGCAGAGTTCCGGATGCAATCTTTATCGTAGACCCGAAGAAGGAGAGAATCTGCGTACAGGAAGCTCACACACTTGGAATTCCGTTGATTGGTATTGCAGATACGAACTGTGATCCGGAAGAGTTGGATTATGTAATTCCGGGTAATGACGATGCAATCCGTGCAGTGAAGTTGATCGTTGCAAAGATGGCTGATGCAGTTATCGAGGCAAATCAGGGCGAGACAGGTGCTGTAGAGGCATTTGAAGAGGTTGCAGAGGCAGTAGAGGTTGAAGAAGTAGAGGCAACTGAGGAAGCATAAGCTTTTCGAATAGGAGGAGAGAATTATGGCAATTACAGCAAGTATGGTAAAAGAGTTAAGAGAGATGACAGGCGCAGGTATGATGGACTGTAAGAAGGCTCTTAACGAGACGAATGGAGATATGGATGCAGCCATTGAAGTATTAAAGAAGAGCGGTGCGGCTAAGATGGCAAAGAAAGCTTCCCGTATTGCAGCTGAGGGTATCACACGTGTTGCATTCAATGACAACGAAGTAGTTGTTGCAGAGGTGAACTCTGAGACAGACTTTGTTGCAAAGAATGAGTTATTCCAGACATTTGTACAGTTAGTAGCTGATACAGCACTTACTTCCGGATTAAATGGCGGTAAGAATGGTGAGGATGTAGAAGCACTTCTTGAGATGAATGGTCTGAAAGACGAATTGATTGAAAAGACTGCTACAATCGGAGAGAAGTTATCCGTACGTAGATTTGAAAAAGTTTCTGGTGAATGTGTAGCTAGCTACCTTCATGCAGGTGGTAAGATTGGTGTAATCATTGCAGCAGATGG
>JAXJPN010000043.1:0-12227 GCA_036311625.1 Faecalimonas sp. | reverse complement strand
GTTCCAGCTCCATCAGATTCTATAACTGTGCCTTCTGTTTCTGCATATATATTTTTATTGCCTGAAAACAAAACAAGTATGAAAAATATAAGTAACAGCAAATCTTTTGGATGTGTAAAAAGGTATAACGACCCGCAATTTTTGGAGGGTCGTCAACCTAAAGGTGGTAAAATCATGCTTATATTCCCGTTGAAAAAAGAATGGTACGAAAAAATCAAGAGTGGCGAAAAAACGATTGAGTATCGGGAAGTTAAAGTATATTGGAGCAAAAGAATTTATTCAGAATTGTCTAAAGAGTTTGAAAGACGGTTCAATCATAAATTTTGCAGTTATGCGGATTTTGCTCTTTCTGTTGTGAAATGCAAAGAAGATGCAAAATTGAAATGTAAACTCCGTCTTGGCTACACGAACAGATACATGACCGCCAACATTAAAATGATTGTGATAGTTGACGGCAAAGACACAGACTTGCACATCGACAAGCCGGTGTATGCGATACATCTTGCAGATGTGAGGGAACTATGATTGTCACAAAAAAAGGCACTGCCGGAATTGACAGTGCCTTTTTTCTTTATTGGTTGAGAGCCAGTTCCACCAGGTAGCGGCTCACGGTTTTTCCCGCTTTTTCTGCCGCCAGCTTTATGGCTGCGATTTCCTCAGGAAGGGCAGAAATAGAGATTGTCTTATACTCAACGGTTCTGCCAGTTTTGGTTCCTGCGGGACGGCCTGCGCCCTCTCTTTTTCCTCCGCGAGCCATGATTACCCCCAGATTTTCCAGCAGATGAAAATTACCACTGCAATGATAATTCCTCTAATCACATTTTTAAGAATGAGTTTAGAAGCATTTGACATAAAGCCCCCTTTGAGGGTAAAATACAAGTGAAAGGTGCGGCAAGCCGTTCAAACCTACCGCACCACCCCGTTAGCCGAAAATCAAGCGAATAATCACTTCTGCGATTACCGCACTGATTACGGTTACAAGGATTTCAGCAAGAGCCTTGCGAAGCGCAGCGAACACTTCGCGGGCTTTTTTCTTGCCGTCACTCATAAATTACCCCCTTTAACAAAAGATTTCACTACGGAGCAACGCTCCTGATAGTTATAATATACCTTATTATAGATTATTTGTCAATAACTAATAATCAAAAAACACTGAAAATTTCTTCTTACCGTACACATTTATTCCGTTATCTTTTTATATCCTTGATTTTTAGCCGTTTTAGCCTTATTATCGAAAATATATTTGCCGGAAAATTCTCTACAGTGGGAGGCTCTTTATGGGCGACCGGCAAACCATACGCATATCCTGCAATGTGCGGGATACGCTTCCTTTTTCACAAATCGAGGAGTTTCAGGGCAACCTGAAAAAACGCTCCAAGAAAGAAATCTCAAAAATAATCACATCAATTCTCAAATTCGGCTTTTCGTTTCCGTTCTTTGTCTGGAAAGACGGCGAGCGCAACCGCTGCCTTGACGGACACGGGCGACTGCTTGCGCTTACTGAAATGAGCAAGCGGCATTATTTTCTTGATGAGGCTGGAAAACTCTCTGATGATGACGGAGAGCCTCTGTCTATTCCTGATTTACCTGTTGTGTATATCGAGGCCGCTGACGAGGCCGAAGCAAAGCAGAAGGTGCTCCGTCTGAATTCCTGTTACGGTGTCTTGGATGCAGAGGGCTTCGCAGAGTTTACCGCTGAGCACAAATCTCTTGCAGAGCGTTTTATCGTACCGCCTCTGTCTGTTTTCCGTGCTTCCGCAGGTTACTGGCAGGAACGCAAGAAACAGTGGCTTTCCCTGGGAATCCAGAGTGAGAAAGGGCGGGACGACGGTATGCTCAAACACATGGCGGCTCTCGCTGAAAAAGCTGGTGGCGGAAAGCTTCCTAACGAGAGCATTTTCGACCCTGTTCTTTGCGAGATTATGTACCGCTGGTTCTGTCCTTCCGGGGCGCGGATTCTGGACCCGTTTGCGGGCGGTTCAGTTCGTGGTCTTGTTGCCGGAAGACTAGGCTTCAAATACACGGGTATAGACCTTCGTGACGAGCAGATTGCTGCTAACCGTGAGCAGATTTCAATATCCGGGGAAAATCCGCCTGAATGGATTTGTGGTGATTCTCGGCAGATGGATTCTTTTCTTCCTTCTGACTTCAAATGCAACTTTGTCTTCTCTTGCCCGCCTTATGCGGATCTGGAAGTTTACAGCGACTGCCCGGAAGATTTGTCTAATATGGATTATGAAGGATTCCGGGAAGCTTATTTTGACATCATAAAGAAAGCCTGTGCCCGTCTTGAGGACGACAGCTTCGCAGCTTTCGTTGTCGGAGAGGCTCGAATGAAAACAGACGGCGGGGTTTATTACGGCATAATTCCTGACACTATACGCGCCTTTGAGGATGCGGGCTTACGCTATTATGACGAGATGATTCTTGTCACTCAGATTGCTGCAAAAGCTCTTACAGTTGCCGAGGGATTTGTGAAATCAAGAAAAATTGGAAAGGTTCACCAGAATATCCTGGTATTCGTAAAAGGCGACCCTGTTAAGGCCGCCTCCAAATGCAAAATTGATGGTGAGGAACTCGCCGCCGCTATAAACGATGCGGAGCAGTCCGAAGAATCGGAGAAATCGGAGGCTAACGCATGAAAGAACTGAAACTTATTGCGCGGAATTTTGCTCCGCATTTCTTTGCGATTTCCCTGCTTCTTGCGTTCATTGCCTCAAGATGTGGCTTAGCGAGCTTCTGTGCGTGCTCGTATGTGATTGCACCGGAGTGCAGCCACATTCTTATTGTTCTCATTTCCTCTGTATGTTTCATCATTTCTTCGTTCATAGTCTTGTTCTCCTATGCTTTGGACTTTAAGGGCAGAACATTCAATTTTCAAGGAAAAATGGTGTTTTTTATCGGTTTTTTGTGTGTTTTTTGCGAAAAATCATCACTTTTTGCAATTTCTGTTTTTCGTATTTTTCCAATGTTTTTGTCTGTGAGAAACGGAATTGAAAACGCTTTTGAAAACAGATTGCAATCGGAATAAGGAGGGGGACTTATGGGAAATCCAAATCTTGCGGCGGAGGGTGCACCATACCGCTTTACATCAACCAACCAGCCAGCCAGGCGCGGACGGCTTCCGTCAAAATTAAAGAAGTTCGTAAAAGACAACAGCGTATCAAAAACCGATGTTGATGCAATTTTCTCAAATATCATTTTCGGAAGCACTCTTGAAGAATTGCAGGAGATGGTAAAGCCAGGCAATAAGGAAAAACTGCCGGTTATCGTCGCACTGCTTATTTCTGCTTTCATACAGGATATAAAGAACGGCACTCTGCACGAGGTGAACACTGTTCTCGACAGAATCTACGGAAAAGCGACACAACAGGTCGAAGTCGGCGAAAAACAGAGCGACATTCCAGAAGATCCGGAAGAACGCCGCGCTTTGGCTGAACAAATCAAAAAAGAAATAGGGGCGTGGCGTGGCACGGAAGAAGGAGAGTGAAAACGAGAACCTTGAAAAACTCCTCTACCTGCAAAGGCTCGAAGCTGTAGACCATCATCTCAATTTTATGATGTACACATGGACGAACCGGGCTGAGCCGTTCACAGTGGGCTTTCATACGCAGAGAATCTGTGCGGCGATTGATTACGCCATTGAACGCTATCGACAAGGAATTTCTACAGGCTGGGTGATTACCGTTCCATTCAGGCATGGAAAAAGCGAGATTTTGAGCCGAAAACTGCCCGCACATTTTCTCGGTCTGTTCCCGGACAGTAAGGTTATTTTGTGCGGCCATACACAGGCTTTGACAGAGGGCTTTTCAAAAACGAGCCGTAATCTCATTTCGACACAGCCTTACAGAAATCTTTTCCCGAATATTCGTGTAGACCCAGGAAGCTCAAGCGGGGCGCACTGGATGATAAAAGACCACGAGGGCGAGTGTTTCGCTTCTGGTCTTTTGGGCAGCCTTTCGGGGCAGGGCTACAATCTCGGCCTGCTCGACGACTACTGTCGAAACCGTGCTGATGCGGAAAGTGATACTTTGCGTGAAAAAATGTGGGACGCTTTCACAAATGACTTTATGACCCGTCGTGCGCCTGTTTCAATAACGATAGTTCTGGCGACCCCCTGGCATGTGGACGACATCATCGGGCGCATAAAAAAGCGCATGGAAGAAGACCCAGAATTTCCTCGCTTTAAATGCCTGGCATTCCCTGCGATGAGCGACAAATATCCGCAGGGTGTTTTGTTCCCGGAACGCTTCGGAAAGAAGTGGTACACGCAGCAGAAAGCCGTGCTTGGTGATTATGGTTTTCAGTCGCTTATGCAGCTTGAACCTGTTAAGCGTGGTGGAAATATGCTCAATACGGAGTGTATTCAGCGGCACATGTCTGCGGCAGAGTTTCCGAAAGGACTTCGCTGGATGCGTATATGGGACTTGGCTCATACGGCAAAAGAGCGTGCTAAAGCAGATCCCGACTGGACGAGCGGAACATTGCTTGCTTTCAGCGTCCAGGAAGGTATGCCGCACCTTTGGATTAGAAATGTTGACAGGATGCGGAAGAACGCACCAGAGCGTGATGCTGAAATTCGTCAGGTGACTATGCTCGACGGTCCGTATGTAAAGATTGGTGTCGGTAACTCTTCGGATGCAAAAGACACGATAGCGACCATGCGCTCAATTCTGAAAGGAAAGCGTGTGGTCCTTTCTGTTCCTGAGAAGAAAGATAAGGTTGTCCGTGCGACACCTTTGGAGCCGATTTTCAAGGCCGGAAATGTGCATGTCGTGTACGGAGAGCCTTGGCTTGATGATTGGATAGCAGAAGTCAATGCGTTTCCTTTCGGGGCGCACGATGACCAGGTGGATAATCTGTCCGCAGGATATGCAATATGGCAGTCTCAGGATGATACGAGCGAATTATACAAATGGTAAACAAACAAGGGAGGAAAATAGATGGGCAATCAAAAGAATCCCTCTGCTAAAGTGCGGAGGAAAGACGGCTGGCAGAACCTTATGACGGGCTTGGGTTCCGCCAAAACAGCGAAGAAAGGTTTTACGCATCATGTCCTTACAGGAGTTATGACAGACCAGGAACTGGAGTCTCTTTTTTATGAAGATGGACTTGCAGCGCGAATAGTCAAACTTCTGCCGGATGATATGTTTCGTGAGGGGTGGGACTATTCATTTCCTAAACAGGATGATTTGTCAGCCGCAGAACTCGCTGAACAATACGCTGGCATTATGGAAGAACTTGAGGTTCAGCAGAAAGTAAAGGACGCTTTCGGCTGGAAGCGTCTGTATGGCGGAGCCGCAATCTTCATCTGCGTGATTGACGGACAAACTCCAGATAAGCCTTTGAATCCGAAGAAAATCCGGTCAATAGAGAAACTTCGGGTTATCGAACGAACTGAAATTCAGTTTGAGAATATCGTATGGCAGACAAACCCGGCACAGCCAAGATACGGGCTTCCCGTGATGTACCCTGTGAAATTTGAGGTTCCGGGCAATAAGGCAACGCAGGTGATGAATGTCCACTATTCAAGAATCATAGAGCTGCATGGTGATACTTTGCCACGGCATTCCATCACCGGAATCAGCTCCGAGAACCGCTACTGGGGAATCTCTTCTTTACAGCGGGCAAATGACCGCTTGAAATCGCTTGGTTCATCATTGGGAAGTATCGACCAGCTTTTGAGCGAGCTTGGTGTTGGAAAATACAAGATTAAAGACTTGGCACAGCTTCTTTCGTCAGAAGACGGTGCGGCCTCTATTAAACGCCGTGTTGAGCTGATGGATCTTGTAAAATCAACTTTCCGCAGTATGTACCTTGATAATGAAGAGGAATTCGTGCGTGACAATATCAGCTTTGCTGGTGTGCCGGAAATTCTTCATATCTTGTTTATGCTGATTTCTGCGGATACAGGTTATCCAATGACCCGCTTGTTCGGTATGTCTCCGGCTGGTATGAATGCAACCGGCGAGAGCGATATGAACAATTACTATGATATGGTCCGTTCACTGCAGGTTTCAGAGTTGCAGCCTGTACTGCTCCGACTTGTCCGCATTATTTCACAGTGGAAAGGAATTGAAGAGCCATACATTAAGTTCAGGCCACTTGAGACTATGAACGAGAAAGAACAGGCTGATTTGGAGAAGCAGAAAGCAGACCGTGAAAAAGTTGAGGCTGACACATACAAAGCGTACATCGATGCCGGGGTTCTTGAACCGTACGAGGTTCGGTTCCTCAAATACGGTAACACATTGGATGGTATTCCTGTGCCGAAGGACATGGATATGCCGCCGGTCCAGGAGAATCCTGATGAGCCGCCAGAAGATGATGACAATGATGATCCGGAGATTGACTAGGCACGGGTGCACACAATGGGAGGAATTATGAAACCTTGGGAACTTTTTAATCTTATTAAGAGCATTAAGCACGAGGAATATATCACTTCGGGTGATGATGTTCAGTGGACTATAAAGGTCGATGATGTTGGAAAAGTCGTAAGGCTTATTTTTGAGGAATCGTGCGGAAATACGGATTGGAAGAACAATCTCAATTTTCCGATGAAACTTTACAAAAAACAGGAATCCTGCATCAGGGCTGCCCGTGGCTGGGGTAATGCCTACAAATCATGCAACGATGAGATTATGCAGAAGATTATTTTTGCCACAGAAATCGCACCTGATTATCAGATTCACATCTGCGGCTGGAGTTATGGTGGCGCGGTGGCTCTTCTTGCAGCTGAGGATTTCCATTACCGGACAGGCAAAAAAGCGAGTGTTTATACATTCGGGGCACCAAAGCCGCTGTGGGGTAAAAAGACCCGCGAGTATGTACGCTCTTGCGTAAACGAGGTTAAGCAGTATTCCCATGTAAACGACTGCGTTCCATTGATGCCGCCATTCCCAGGATATACAAGGCTCGCAACTGACCATATTGGAGGAAAAAGAAATTTCTTTAAGATCTTCAATCCTTGGAAATACCACTGCATTTATGGCGAAGAATCGCTTTACAAGGAGTAGTGCATGAATAATTCACAAGCTACCCGCTCTGCACTCATAGTGCTTTTGCGGGCGCAGAGAAACGGCATGAGTCCGACGGAAAAGGCGAAACGCAAGAAGCCGGTCCGCTGGCTCTATCCGTGGGCTACAGAAAACCATTACAGACGGCTTTATCAGGAATGGGTGAAGCCGGTTCGTGTGTTCGTGCATGAGTTCCTGGAAAAACATCAGGAATCGGTTCTGCGGGGCGATGCTGCAAATGCGGTTGTCCGGCAGGATGCAGTCGCCGGTGAAAGCTTCGCACTCATGGTACGCTCTCTTAACGGCTGGGTGAATGCTTACATCTCAGATGATGAGCAGAAGAAACTCCGCTCTCCGATTTATATGGGGCTTGGAGATGTTTCCCAGAGTGCGTTCAACTTCAACGGCGGGCAGTACAACAAGTCCGTAAAATCTGCATTGGGGGTGAATTTCCCGTCAGATGAAAGCTGGTGGCCAGATGCCCGGAAACAATGGCAAGACACTAACTATGAGGTAATCAGAAGCGACATCAGAAAATACATCTCCGATATCAATTCGACGACTGAGCAGGCCGTTACCAATGGCTGGAGCGTGAAAATGCTCTCTGAGCAGATTATGGCTCTTGATAGCAAAATCACAAAGAGCCGTGCTGCATTCATTGCCCGTGACCAGATAGGAAAGCTCAACGGCATTATCACGCAGAAGCGCATGGAAGACATCGGTCTGACGATGTACGAGTGGAGCAGTTCAAGCGATGAGCGTGTCCGAGAAAGTCATGCCCTTATGGACGGAAAACTTTGTCGCTGGGACGATGCAACGGTTTACAGCGAAGACGGCGGAAAGACCTGGAAGCCTCGCCCGTCCGGTGCGGTTCTCATGCATCCTGGCATGGACTACCAGTGCCGCTGTTGTGCGCTCGCATGGTTCAACGAGCTGATTGACGAGGCGGATGGTGTAGAAAGTGAAAACATTTTCTATGGGTCTGCCGACAATATGCCAAAGGAAAAAGCATTGAAAACAACAAAGAAAATAGGAACCATAACAAAGGGTGATGCAATGACCTTTGAAGAAGCTGATGGAAATAGACCAAATCCTAATTTCCTTTTGGGCGGTGGATACAGGGAAAATTGCCAGGCATCAGTTGCTGTATTTGAGGCACGACTAAAAGGCTTTAATATACAGGCCAAGGCATTTGATGAGAATAATAAATATTTCAAAAAGCTTATGCGAAATCCTGCAAAAGCTTTTATAGATCCAGTAACTCGAAAACATCCAAAATGGCTTGAACGAGAAAGCTTTTCTTCCTGGGAAAAAGGCTTTGAATATGTTGATAAAACAGTTGAAGCCAACCAGCGGTATGCAATGCGTATGAAGTGGAAAAATGGTGGCGGCCATGTAATAACCGCTATAAGGTCAGATGATAAAAATCTGTTTTTCTATGACCCTCAATCAGGCTTTATCTACGAGGATGAAGATATTGAGTGGTTATTCAAAAATATAGATTTTTCAGACACTTCATATCAACCGGAATTATTGTATTTAAATCCCTTGCAATTTGACGAAAATGTATTACAATATGTGGTGGAGGCTGCAAATGGATAAGATTCTTGATTTTGCAAACAATGAGTTGCACAGATCCTTTAAGTTTGACGGCTGTAAAAAATTGCTGGATGACTGGAATGGCTCTGTGATTTATGTAGTAACTTCTCAGGAAGCGGAGCATATTTGTGTCGGTATGCCAGTTCTTATTCGTGATACTAACGGTGTTCTTGAAGAGGTTATTTCGCCTAAAGAGACATTTGAAATTATGAAGAAATCAGCTTGACCGCTTGATTTTTAATTCATGGGAAGCCTTGCAGAATAAATCTGCGGGGCTTTTTTTTATGCCATAAGGGTACGACAATTCATCGTACCTTTATTTTTTTTAGTTTGTTGGCATACGATGTTAGACACCGTATATACGGTGATATATCGATGTCGGACATCGTATATACACCGTTCGACACCGTATGATAGGTGTTAGACATCGTATAATCGATGTCAGACGGTGTTCGATACCGTTCAACATCGTTACTTTTATTAAAATCTTTGTAATGGTGTATATAAAAGTAGACGGTTTTTATAAAAATGATACGGCGTATATACGGTGTTGAACACCGATAGGACGGTATCTAACATCGTATATACGGTGTCGGGTCTCGTATATACGGTGTTAGACGGTGATATATCGATGTTAGACGCTCATTATACGGTGTCGAATAACTCTAAATACTTAATACTAAATTCTAAATACTAAATTTAAATACATACACTTAAACAGCGTAGAGTGTGTGTGTTCGTTCGTTCCTGATTTTATTCAAAAACATTTTTTATCTTTTTGTGGCATTTTCAAAATATCTTTGTTGACTTTTTTTAATTTTGTGATATTCTTGAAATCAAGTTTTACATTTCTATCCGAACCCATGCGGCTCGGGCATTTGCGGGAAAGCCCGCGACCGAAATAACTTGCCGGAGTTTTTCGGAATGGTACTTATGTGCCTTTCTGAAACAGTGGCAAGTTTTTTTTATGCCCTGAGGAGAAAACATGGGGACACCCAAAACAGTAAAAAGATTTGACACGCTCGATGCTGGCTCGTGGATGACTACCAAGTTCACAAGAACTACCGAAGGATTCCTTACAGGCCGTGCTATTGTCACAAGTATCGGTGTGTTCACCTACCAGTATGCGGACGGAACCGTACTCCGCGAACTTCGCCTTCCGGAAGAAGTCTTTGCTCCAGAAAGCCTTGAATCTATGAAACTTAAGCCCGTCACCAATCAGCACCCTGACGGATTCGTCACACCGGAAAATCAGAAAGAGCTTCAGGTCGGAAGCCTGGGAAGCGATGTGACTACAACAACACAGATTCGGGATTATGACGGCTGGACGGATGGCGACAAGCTTACAGACGGAATCCATGTTGCAATCGACATGACCATCAACCGTGATGATGCAATAGACGATGTTCTTAACGGTCGCCGTTCTCTCTCGATGGGGTACACCTGCGAGATTGAGGAAACATCCGGCGTTTACATGGGCGTTGAATACGACTGCATTCAGAGAAAAATCAGATACAACCACTGCGCCATTGTTGACGCAGCCCGCGCGGGGGATGCCGCGATGATACATTTGGACGGCGCGGACGCAATCCTTACTGGCTCGCCGAAAGTTCAGAAAACCGCCGCACAATCTACCACAAACAAAGACCACCAAAAACAGGAGGATAAGTCTATGAAACAGACTGTGAGAATTGACGGCATTGACTACGAAGTGGCTGACAGCGTCGCTGCGCACATTGCCGCCCTCACCAAGAAATCAGACGAGGCTGTGAAGAAAGCCGACGGTCTGGAAAAGGAAGTCAGCGACAGCAAGGCTCTTGTTTCAAAACTTGAAGCAGAACGCGACACAGAAAAGGCTCGTGCCGACAAGGCTGAGGCTGATCTTGAACAGGCTCGCAAAGATGCCTTTGACGAATCACGGATTGATTCTGTGGTTCAGGAGCGTCTTGCTATTCTTGATGCGGCTGACAAGGCTGGCGTGAAGGTAACACCGGAAATGAAGATGGACGGCATTCGCCGTGCTGTCATTGCGGCAGTTTTCCCTTCAGTGAATCTTGACGGCAAGAATGACGACTATGTTGCCGCTTGCTTCGATTCTGCAAAGGCAGAACTTGAAAAGCGCGGAGACAGCGCACAGCGTGCCGTTGGTGCTGACGGAGTTGGCGGAACTCAGGACAACTTTGATTCTGCATCAGCCCGCCAGAGAATGATTGAACTCAATCAGCGTCGTTCACGCGGCGAGGAGGCATAAGATGAATCTTTACGGAACAGCCCGTGCAATCGCGGGACAGAAATACGGCCTGCAGGATGTCGTTGAAAGCCATGTTGCAGCTGAGAACATCGAACCAGGTGCTGCACTCTTCGGAAAGGTCGGGGACGACAGAGTTTTTAATGCACACAAGAATGTCGTTGCTCTCGTAGCTTCGGCTAATCTCGTGACAGGAAACAAACTTGCCGCAAAAGTAAACGGAGTTGAGCTTGATGAGGTCGATTTCGACACAGACACAGACACAACTCTTGCAGCTCTTGCAGAGGCTATCAATTCCAACGAAAGCCTTTCTGAGGCAGGAATTTCAGCAAGTGTAGTTGAGGGGTCAAAGACCATCACAATCACAGGCGAAACCGATGTGACAGGTTCTGTATAACGACCCGCAATTTTTGGAGGGTCGTCAACCTCCAGAAAATGAGAAGCCAGGATTGGCTCATCTGTTGTGCGAAATGACTAACCATCATATTCCTTCACACGGGACTTTACTGTATTGGAATGGAAGAGGTGATAAAGATCTGGAAGAAGTTTTGTTTCTTGGTAAGGATTTAAAAAACTGGAATATTGAAATATTCAGAACTGTTCCTGAAGAAATACCAATTAATTATTACATGCATTCGGTGTTCATGGATGGGGATACCTACAACTTGAATGACATGCTGAACATGAAGCCTGAGGATTTTCAAGTACAAATTACAGTCAGAACCTGGGACTATATGCCGGAAAGGGAGGATGGTCAAAATGAATTTGAAAAAATATGAAGAACTTAAAAAAAAAGCGGAATCCGGTGATGCAAATGCAATGCTTGAATATTCAGAATATCTGCAAAAATATCATGGTTTACAGGAAGCACATGAGTGGCACACAAAGGCAGCTAAAGCAGGGAATCCAAGAGCAATGGCAGCAGAAGGAAAGTTCATACTCTATGGTTGGGTTAAAGGAACTCTTGAAGATGCATTTGAGTATTTTAGAAAGGCATCAGAACTTGGAGAAAGGAAAGCATTCTCGGATTTAGGAGATTGTTTTCTTTACGGCTGGGGTTGTAAGCAGGATTTTCAAAAAGCACGTGAGTTCTATAAAAAAGCATCCTGGTGGAAGCATCGGAAAATCATCAAGATGATTGATTCAGAAAAATTCAGAAAAGGAATCGATGGCTGTAAAAAACTTGACCTTATCCGCGATTTTTACAATTGATTTACTAGAGGTTTTTAATAGTAAAAAGGGATTAAATTATGAAAGAAAAAGGAAACATTGAAAATTGCATCACAAATTGCTCATTTGTATTAACTGATGAAAACAAAACTGCAGTTGCAATACAAGACAATCCAGATGGAGGTTTTATTCTT
>JAXJPN010000042.1:0-20575 GCA_036311625.1 Faecalimonas sp. | reverse complement strand
TCCTTATTGTAGGTATTGCTGTCGTAAATCTGGCTGCTCTCATCCGGCTTTCCAAAGAAGAAGCCTGTCGTAAATTGCCTGTACGTGCAATTGGAAATCTGGTCCAGATACCAAGACATATTCTTTCGATACAGCTCCACATCCTGCTTACAATCATCAATCGCCTTGCGGTAAGTTCTCGCCACAGTCGCCACATACAGCGCTGTCTTCATGCGTCCCTCAATCTTCAAGCTGTCTACACCGGCTTCCAAAAGCTCCGGGATATGCTCAATCATACACAAATCTTTGGAGTTAAAAATATAAGTGCCGCGCTCGTTCTCAAACACCGGCATATATTCACCCGGTCTGGTCTCTTCTACAATCGAATATTTCCAGCGACACGGATGCGTACATGCCCCTTGATTCGCATCTCTTCCCACCAGATAATTGCTGAGCAGGCAACGTCCCGAATATGAAATGCACATCGCCCCGTGAATAAAAGTCTCAATCTCCATATCCTCCGGGATATTGGCGCGAATCTCCTTGATTTCCTCCAGCGAAAGCTCTCTTGCCGTCACGACACGCGTAGCCCCTAATTTGTGCCAGAACCGGTACGTTCCATAATTGGTATTGTTCGCCTGCGTGCTGATGTGTCTCTCAATCTCCGGGCAGACCTCACCGGCAATCTCAAAAATCGCCGGGTCTGCGATAATCAAACCATCCGGCTTGAGTTCTTGCAATTCTTCAAAATACTTGCGTACCCCTGCCAAATCTGCATTGTGCGCCAAGATATTTGCCGTCACATACACCTTCACATCGTGTGCGTGTGCAAACGCAATGCCTTCTGCCATCTCTTCCATCGAAAAATTCTTGGCTTTCGCGCGAAGCCCAAAGGCCTCTCCACCGATATACACGGCATCTGCCCCATAAACGACTGCCACTTTTAATACTTCTAGGCTGCTTGCCGGAATCAGTAACTCTGGATGTCTTGCCATATCTATTCCTCTCCTGTTTTAATACTAAGTGCAACACCATCTCCCAAAGGGAGAATGCTTGTCTCAAGCTGACTGTGATGCTTCAATTCGTATAAATACTCTCGCATACGACTGTGAATCGTGCGGTTGCGTCGCTCCACTGCAAAGCGAGATTCCATAATATCACCCTCTTGCAGGACATTATCAGAAATCAGCACACCATCTTTTTCCAAAAGCCGGAGCACCTCCGGCAAATAATAAATGTACTGCGCCTTTGCCGCATCCATAAAAATCAAATCGTAGCTTTCCGTCAGACCTTTTAGTACCTCCAGCGCATCTCCTTCCACAAGTGTAATCTGCGCCTCCTTGCCTGCCCTTTTGAAATTCTCGCGTGCAATCGGTATGCGCTTTTCATACTTTTCAATCGTCGTGATATGACAGCCCTCCGGCACATACTCACTCATCAAAAGTGCAGAAAAGCCAATCGCCGTTCCCACTTCCAGCACACGCATCGGGCGCTTTATTTTTAACAGTACCTTCAAAAAGCTCTGCATCTCCTTGCGGATAATCGGCACCTGCGTATCTAAGGCCTCTTTTTCAATGGTCTCCAAAATCGGACTATTTTCGGTCTCCAGCGAATGCAAAAATGTCACCAAACGTTCTTCTACAATCATCTTCTCTTCCTTTACATTGAAAGACGGAGAAGCAAGTTCTCCGCCATCTCATCTTCTATACATCTACATCCATAATAATCGGTAAAATCATCGGCTTTCTCTTGGTGCGCTTCCAAAGGAAATCACTCATCGTATCACGAATCACAAGCTTAATCTTGCTCCAGTCACAACCTCTGCCGGAAAGGCATCTGTCTAAAGCTTCACAAAGCAACTGTCTTGCTTCCTCCATCAGCCCTTCGGACTCTCGTACATAGACAAAACCACGCGATACAATATCCGGTCCTGCAAGCAATTGATTGGTGCGCTTCTCTAAGGTCAACACGACAATCAAGATACCATCCTCTGCCAAATGCTGGCGGTCACGCAACACAACATTGCCGACATCTCCTACACCAAGTCCGTCAACCAAGATGGCACCGGTATGAATCTTGTCCACCACTTCTGCCTTGTCGGCATCCAATGCAAGGACATCTCCCGATTGCATAATAAAGATATTGTCCTTCGGCACACCCAAAGACTCTGCAATTCCTGCATTGGCCTTCAGATGACGGAACTCACCGTGTACCGGAATCGCATACTTCGGTTTCAAAAGGGAGTAAATCAGCTTCAACTCCTCCTGGCAGGCATGTCCGGATACATGTGCATCCTGGAAAATCACGTTCGCACCCTTCTGCGACAGCTCATTGATTACGCGAGATACTGCCTTCTCGTTACCCGGAATCGGATTCGAACTAAAGATGACCGTATCTCCCGGCATAATTGTCACTTTCTTGTGAATGTCTGCCGCCATACGAGACAGGGCTGCCATCGACTCACCCTGACTGCCGGTTGTAATCAACACCGTCTTCTCACGCGGATAATTGCTCAACTCATCAATCTCAATCAAGGTGTGCTTTGGAATACTGAGGTAGCCAAGCTCAGAAGCCGTCGAGATGATATTCACCATACTGCGGCCTTCCACCACAACCTTTCTGCCATATTTGTAAGCAGAGTTAATAATCTGCTGCACACGGTCAACATTCGAGGCGAAGGTCGCAATGATAATACGCGTATCCCGATGTTCAGCAAAAAGATGGTCAAAGGTAAGACCAACGGTGCGCTCTGACATCGTAAATCCCTTGCGCTCTGCATTCGTACTGTCTGACATCAAAGCCAAGACACCCTTCTTGCCAAGCTCCGCAAAACGCTGCAAGTCAATGGCATCACCGAATACCGGTGTGTAATCCACCTTGAAGTCTCCGGTATGCACAACCGTACCCACCGGCGAATAAATCGCGAGTGCGGCGGCATCTTGGATGCTGTGGTTCGTCTTAATAAACTCAATACGGAACTGTCCCAAATTGATTGACTGTCCATAGCTAATCACTTTTCTCTTGGTACTGCGGAGCAGGTTGTGCTCCTTTAATTTATTATCGATAATTCCCATACTAAGCTTCGTTGCATAGACGGGTACATTCAATTCCTTTAATACATAAGGCAGGGCACCGATGTGGTCCTCATGACCGTGCGTAATCACAAAGCCCTTTACCTTTTTTGCATTGTCCTTCAAGTAGGTCACGTCCGGAATTACCAGGTCAATACCAAGCATATCGTCTTCCGGGAACGCAAGCCCGCAATCTACAACTACAATGCTGTCACCATACTCAAAAGCGGTAATATTCATTCCAATCTGTTCCAAACCGCCTATCGGTATAATCTTTAATTTGTCACTGTTTCTTCTCAACTCTAATCCTCCATTTCAATATCGACATCTTCCAAAAGCTCTTCAAACAAAGGCAACACTGCGGAAAGTTCTACTTCGTCCTCCACAACCTCATATAAGCTCTCAGTATCTTCTGCCGCACTCGTATCCTTTAAAATCAGACAATTCGCATCCTCTTTTTCAGAATCTGCTACCAAAAGATAGGAGCATCCGTTCAGTCTCGTCTGTTCCAGTACGAAAAACGCCACTTCCTCTTTTGTGTCTTCAAATGTAAACATAATCTTCTCCATCCTACTACTCCTATCACATCGTGCAAGAATCCAAATACCCCTGCAAAATAAACACGGCCGCAATCTTATCCACATACTTCTTCCGGTCTTCTCTGCGCACACCGCTCTCTATCAAGGTGCGCTCTGCCTCAACCGTCGTCAAACGCTCGTCCCACAGCACAACCGGAAGGCCTGTGCGCCGCTCCAATGACTCCTTCAAAAGCAAAGTCTTCTCCGCGCGCTCTCCGATTGTATTGTTCATATTCTTTGGAAAGCCGAGCACAATGGTATCTACCTCATACTCTGCAATCAATGCCTCAATGCGCGCCAAAGTCTTACGCAGCTTATTCTCATCCTTGCGCTCAATCGTCTCAATTCCCTGCGCCGTCAGCTTGAGTGCATCGCTGATTGCCACGCCCACTGTCTTTGAGCCGTAATCCAAACCCATAATTCTCATAACATTTATTCCCAAGAATGATGCTTGATATACGACTTTAACATCTCTTCAACCAATTCATCCCGCTCCATCTTCATAATTAAGCTTCTCGCACCATTATAACTGGTAATATAGGTCGGGTCTCCCGACATAATATATCCCACCATCTGGTTCACCGGATTGTATCCTTTTTCACGAAGAGCCTGGTACACAATCTCAAGAATATCTTTTGCCTGAATTTGTGGTCCGTTCTCTCTACTTGAAAAAATTGTGTGTTGCTTAATCGACTCATCTTCTCACATCCTTTTCCCTTTTTCTACAACTCTCATTCTAATATAATTCCTATAGAAATTCAATTCATTTTTAGCTGAATGATTTGATTTTGCAAATCTTTCTCGGATTCTAACAATACCTTTACATATTCTTTCGTGTGCCCCACCTGCATCTGTTTTCCATCAACCATCACCGTCTCCTCGACAAGCACTTCTACTGTCTTGCCAACAAAGCTTGCTTCGTAGGCAGCTCTCTGCCGCTTATGAAGCTCCAAAAGCGCATTGCTTCTCTCCGTCTTTATCGGTTCCGGCACTTGATTTTCCATCACCGCAGCCTTTGTTCCTGCACGCTTCGAATATTTAAAAATATGGGTTTCATAAAACCCAATGTCCTCTACAAATGCCTTTGATTCTGCAAACTCCTCTTCCGTCTCTCCGGGAAATCCGACAATCACATCCGTTGTAA
This sequence comes from Faecalimonas sp., assembly GCA_036311625.1. Classification (GTDB taxonomy): domain Bacteria; phylum Bacillota; class Clostridia; order Lachnospirales; family Lachnospiraceae; genus Faecalimonas. The sequence goes on along the minus strand of JAXJPN010000042.1, from coordinate 15,803 downwards.
GTGCCGGATTGTCAAAGTATTTCCGCAAAAGCGCACACTTCTCTGCATACTCTTCTGCCGTATACCTGCGGTTCATTCGCTTCAAAGTCGCATTGCAGCCACTCTGCAAGGATAAATGAAAATGCGGACAAATCTTCGGAAGCTTCGCAAGCGTCTCAGCAAATTCTTCGGTGACAATGCGCGGTTCCAAAGAGCCGAGCCGAATCCGCTCAATCCCTTCCACCTCGTGCACTGCCTGAATCAAAGAAAGCAGATTCTCGTCCTCCAAATCGACACCGTAAGAGCTCAAGTGAATGGCTGTCAGCACCACTTCTTTGTAACCGTTCTTTGCCAACTCCTCCACCTCACGAAGTACATCCTCCTTTGCGCGACTGCGCACCCGGCCCCTTGCAAAGGGGATGATGCAATAGGTACAAAACTGGTTACAGCCATCCTGCACCTTGATATATGCCCTTGTATGCTCTGCCGCCTTGCTCAGATGAAGCTTTTCATACTCACGGGTACGATTGATATCAATCACAGCTTTTTTTACACCGGAATGCTCGTCCCTATATTCTTCTAAAATGGATATCAAATCTTTCTTCTTATTATTTCCAATCACGATATCCACACTCGCATCTATGCTTCCCTTCTCCTCCTGCGCCTGCACGTAGCAACCACAAGCAACCACAATCGCCTCTGGATTTTGCTTCTTTGCACGATGCAGCATCTGACGGGATTTGCGGTCCGCCATATTTGTTACGGTACAAGTATTGATGACATAGACATCTGCCTTCTCTTCAAACGGCACAATCTCATAACCATTCTGCTCTAAAAGCTCCTGCATCGCCTCTGTCTCATAGGCATTCACCTTGCAACCCAAATTGTGAAGTGCCACTCTCATCTTGCTGTCTCCCCTTTCTATCTGTTTTTGTCGATTTTTTTCACCTTGACTTTTCCTTCCTTTGCGCATAAGATAATCGTATAAGATGCAAAGGAGGTTATTTCCAATGAAGACAGTACAGGTTTCATTAAATTCCATCGACAAAGTAAAATCCTTCGTGAACGATATCACCAAGTTTGATTTCGATTTTGATCTGATATCTGGAAGATATGTCATTGATGCCAAATCAATTATGGGAATCTTCAGTTTGGATTTGTCCAAGCCAATCACCTTAGACATCCACGCAGATAACGAAAGCGTGGAGCCGGTTCTTGGTTTACTCGAGAAATATATGGTATAGTACATACGTTTCAAAAAAGAATTCGCATATGCGAATTCTTTTTTATTGTCGAAATTCTATTCTACGACGATTGTCTCTACTGTCTCTAAAGCAGTCTGCATCAACTCGTCAATCACCTCCGTGAGATTCTCCTCTGAACGACGAATGATATTCAGATTCGGCTTTGTCACCGGATGCTTTGCCACAAAGATGGTGCAGCAATCCTCAAACGGCAAAATCGAGGTCTCAAATGTGTTGATTTTCTCTGCAATTGTTACAATCTCCTGCTTGTCATAACCAATCACCGGACGATATACCGGAAGTGTACACACATCATTGGTCGCCGCAAGGCTCTGCATTGTCTGGCTGGCTACCTGCCCGATACTCTCTCCGGTAATCAGGCCAAGACAGCCGCTTTCCTTTGCAAAATGTTCCGCAATACGCATCATATATCTTCGCATAATGATAGTCAGTTCATCGTGCGGACATTTCTCATAAATCGCGAGCTGAATATCTGTAAAATTCACAATATTTAATTGAATCGGACCTGAATATCTTGCAACCAGCTTTGCCAAATCCACAACCTTTTGCTTCGCGCGCTCACTGGTGTACGGCGGTGCATGGAAATAGGTTGCTTCCAGTGCCACACCACGCTTTGCAATCATATAGCCGGCTACCGGACTGTCAATTCCGCCGGAAAGTAAAAGCATCGCCTTTCCGTTTGTTCCTACCGGCATACCACCCGGTCCCGGAATAATCTGCGAATAGATATAAATCAAGTCTCGCACCTCAATATGCAGCATAATCTCCGGCTTGTGCACATCCACGCGAATCTCTGGAAATGCATCTAAAATCGCCTCGCCCAAGTCGCAGTTAATCTCCATTGAGTTCTTCGGATAGCTCTTCTTTCCACGACGCGCTTCCACCTTAAAAGTCGTATGCTTGTCCGGGTATACTTGGTCGATATAGTTGACAACCTCTTTTTTCAGCTCGTCAAAACCTTTATCCTCCACATGGACAACCGGGCAAATACCCACGATTCCAAATACACGCTTTAAGGCTTCCACCGTCTCCTCATAGTCATAATAGCCTTCACATTCCACATAGATTCTACCCTGTGAACGGTGTACTTGGAAAGAGCCGTCCACCTCTTTTAACGCAAGCCGAATCTGGCGCATCAGCGCATCCTCAAACAGATAACGGTTCTTTCCCTTAATCCCTATCTCTCCATATTTAATCAAAAATGCTTGAAATGTCATCTTCTCATTCCTCATCTCTCTTTTGCATAATCTTTCATTCGCTTAGTGACGGATATATCTGCGAAGCATCGGCACACAGCGATATAAGGTCTCCAGCGTATACCAAAGCTCTTCCTTTGTTGTAAACTCAGAAAAACTAAAGCGGATGGTCGCATCCAAATATTCTGCTTCTGCCCCAATGCCTTTTAACACACCACTGATTGCCGGATGGTTTGACGCACAGGCAGAACCTGACGATACATAAATACCCTTCTCTTCCAGGCTGTGTAATAAAACCTCGCTTCGGATTCCGGCAAAGCCGACACTCACAATGTGCGGTGCCGAGTGCTCATCCGTCCGTCCGTGAATGGTCGTATCCTCAATCTTTGAAACACCCTCCACAAAGAACTGCTTTAGCTCGCTCATCTTCTCTACCTTCGCTTCAAGATTGCTGTAAATCTCCTTTGCGGCTTGCCCAATTCCTGCAATTCCGGGAACATTTTCTGTGCCGGAACGCACATTTTTCTGCTGCTCCCCGCCAAACACAATCGGTTTGATTTTTACCTTTTCATTCACATACAAGACCCCGACACCCTTCGGCCCATGAATCTTGTGCCCGCTGATGGACAGCAAATCGATACCCATGCGCTTCGGATATATGCGATATTTGCCAAATCCCTGCACCGCATCCATATGAAACAGGATGTTCGGGTTATATTTCTTGACAATAGCTGCCGCTTCCTCAATTGGCTGTACCGCGCCCACTTCATTGTTCACATACATCACAGAGACCAAGATTGTGTCTTCACACAGAGCCTCTTGCAACGCATCCAAGCGCACACAACCATATTTGTCTACCGGAAGATAAGTCACACGGAACCCCTCTTCCTGCTCTAAATATTGCATGGTATTCAAAATCGCCGGGTGTTCAATCGAAGTCGTAATCAAATGCTTGCCCGCACGATGATTAGCCCGCGCACAACCAATCAGTGCTAAATTATCGCTCTCTGTCCCGCCGGAGGTAAAGAAAATTTCTTTTTCCTGCACCTTTAAGAGCTTTGCAAAGATTTCCTTCGACGCCTTGATATAGCGCTCTGCACTTACACCCTTGCGGTGCATAGAAGACGGATTCCCGTAATCCTCACACATCACTGTCCCGACAATCTCTTTTACGCTGTCATAACATTTGGTCGTCGCTGAATTGTCCAAATAGACTTCCATATACTGCTCCTACTATTCTACTCACTACTTAACTTATGTGTTTCGTTTTCTAAATGATACATCAAAATCGACAAAGTCGTAAGGCCTGCTGTCTCTGTGCGAAGAATTCGCTTTCCCAGCGTAATCGGAATCACGCCCTTATGCATCGCACTTTCCACCTCTGCCACATCAAATCCACCTTCCGGTCCTATGAAAATGCCTACCGACTGTCCTTTTTGAATCGCTGAAATCTGCTTTCTTGTCTCCTCCATTCCCTCTGCCAATTCATAAGGAATGAGGCAAATATCCAACTGCTCTGCATAGGCAAGCGCCTCTGCAAAGGACTGTAGCTCCGCCACCTTTGGAACGATGTTTCTGCCGGATTGCTTTGCCGCACTCTCTGCAATGCTGTTCCACCGTTCGACTTTTTTCGACGCTTTTTTCGCATCCAGCTTCACAACCGCGCGCTTTGTCTCGACCGGGATAATCTCATATACGCCAAGTTCCACCGCTTTTTGCACAATCCACTCCATCTTGTCGCTCTTGGGAAGTCCCTGAAACAGATAAAGCCTGGATGGCAATTCCGTATCCACCTCTTGTTCCTCCAGAATTCGCGCACATACTTGCTCTGCATCCAGTGTCTCAATCTGACACAAATACTTTCGATTGGCACCATCACTAATCTGCAACTCCTCACCAATGCGCATACGCAGCACATTCTTGATATGGTTGACGTCCGAGCCCTCTATGTAGATTTTCGTTTCCTTCACCTGCTGCGGTGTCACAAAAAAATGATGCATCTGTCTCTCCTAATTCTTTCTTGCAGTGACGGAAACCCATTCACCCTGATGTGTAACCTCCAGCACTTCAAGGCCTGCCGCCTGCACGGCATTTACCACCGTCTCTTCTTTATCCTCAATAATTCCGCTGGTGATATAGATACCACCCGACTTTAACTGCCCCAAAATCACAGGAGTAAGTGGCACAAGTACATCCGCCAAAATATTCGCAGCTACGATATCGTACTTCTCATACCCAACCTTATCCTGAATCTCTTTATCGTCGATGATATTCCCAATCATCACCTCGTATTGGTCCTTTGTGATGCCGTTAACTTCCATATTCTCGTGGGTCGCATCAATTGCGCATGGGTCCAAATCCGTACCCACTGCGTACTTCGCGCCAAATTTCAGCGCGAGCATACCTAGAATCCCACTTCCACAACCGACATCCAAAATCACCGTCTCCGGTGTCACGAACTTGCGAATCTGCCGAATACAAAGCTGGGTGGTCTCGTGCATACCGGTTCCAAAGGCGGTGCCCGGATCAATGTGAATCACCATCTTATCTTCATCCTCCGGCTTTACATCCTCCCAAGACGGAATAATCAGAACATCATCCACGTAGAACTGGTGAAAATACTGCTTCCAGTTATTCACCCAGTCCACGTCCTCTGTCTGTGACTCTTCAATCGTGCCTGCTCCTACATTTGCATAGGCTCGCATCTCCTCTAGTTCAGCTCGCACCGCAGAAAGCAATTGCTCTTTGTCCTCATCCTCTTCCAAATAAAAGCTAATGAAGGCTACACCGTCATCCGGTGCTGTCTCCGGCAAAATATCCACAAACATCTGCTGCTTATCCAACTGTGTCAAAGGTACCTTATCCTCAATCTCTATCCCTTGCACACCCAAGTCCATCAGCATACTGCTAACCAAATCTTCACTTTCTGTCGTCGTCTGAAGTCGAAATTTATTCCATTTCATCGTCCTGTCTCCTAACCTGCAATCGCATTCCCTGTATACAACTGGTAGTATTTTCCTTTTTCCTCAATCAGCTGCTCATGCGTGCCTCGTTCAATGATGCGTCCCTGCTCCAATACCATAATGCAGTCCGAGTTTCTCACCGTCGATAATCTGTGTGCAATCACGAAAGTGGTTCTTCCTGCCATCAGCTTATCCATACCATCCTGCACAATGCGCTCCGTTCTCGTGTCAATGGAACTGGTCGCCTCATCCAAAATCAGTACCGGCGGGTCTGCAATCGCCGCACGGGCAATCGCAAGGAGCTGGCGTTGCCCCTGACTCAAATTGGCTCCGTCTCCGGTCAGCATCGTATCATAGCCCTGCGGCAAATGGCGAATAAATCCGTCCGCATTTGCAAGCTTTGCTGCCGCAATGACTTCCTCGTCCGTCGCGTTAAGCTTCCCGTAACGGATATTCTCTTTGACCGTTCCTGTGAACAAATGCGTATCCTGCAAAACGATTCCCAGAGAACGTCTCAAATCATCTTTTTTAATCTTATTGATATTGATGCCATCATAACGAATCTTACCGTCTTGAATATCATAAAAACGGTTAATCAGATTCGTAATCGTCGTCTTTCCGGCACCCGTAGAACCTACAAAGGCAATCTTCTGCCCCGGTGTCGCATACAGATGGACATCATGAAGCACCATCTTCTCATCCGTATAACCAAAGTCCACGCCGTCAAAGACAACGTCTCCCTTCACTTCTACATAATCGATGCTGCCATCTGCCTGATGCGTATGCTTCCAAGCCCAGCGGCCGGTTCTCTCCTCGCATTCTGTAAGCTGTCCATCAAGCTCTTTGGCATTCACCAAAGTCACATAACCCTTATCAAGCTCCGGCTCTTCATCCAGCAAACGGAAGACGCGGTCTGCACCCGCAAGTGCCATCACAACCGAGTTAATCTGCATACTAATCTGGTTAATCGGCATATTCAAATTCTTATTAAAAGTCAAAAAGCTTGCCAAGCCTCCCAGCGTAAAGCCGCCTACTCCGCCGAGTGCAAGCGCACCGCCTGCCACTGCACAAAGCACATAACTGATATGTCCAATCTGTGCATTGAGCGGTCCCAAAATATTGGAGTAGGTATTTGCCTTATCTGCACTCTCGCAAAGCGCGTCATTCAGCTCTTTGAAACGTGCTTTATTTGCTTCCTCATGACAGAATACCTTTACCACCTTCTGCCCATTCATCATCTCTTCAATAAAGCCATTGGCTTTTCCGAGATTCTTCTGTTGCTCCATAAAGTATTTTCCACTCTTGCCGGCAGCCTTCTTTGTGACAAACAACATCACACCAACCATCACAAGGGCAAGCACCGTAAGTGGAATATTCAGAATAATCATACTGGTGAGCACACTTACAATCGTGACACCACTGTTGACTGCCTGTGGAATACTCTGGCTGATTACCTGACGCAAGGTATCAATGTCATTCGTATAAATGGACATAATATCACCGTGTTCATGCGTGTCAAAATACTTAACCGGAAGCTTCTCCATATGCGTAAACAAATCATCACGCAAATCGCGCAACACGCCCTGTGTCACATAAATCATAATCAGATTATAGGTATAATTTGATATAACTCCAATCAGATAAAACGCCGCAACTCGCAAAATCGCGCCCAACAGAGGTGAAAAATCGGGATTCTTGGCGCCAAGCATTGGGGTAATATACTCATCAATCAAGGTCTTTTGGAACAAAGTTCCCTGCACATTAGCAAGTACACCCACGAAAATGAGTGCAATGACGAGCAAATACTGCCATTTGTATTTGCGGAACACATAGCGCATCAGACGCATAAAAATCTTGCCCGGATTCTCCACCTGCGGCTTCATCCCACGTGGTCCTCTTCCCATCGGTCCTGCCATACTTACTCACCTGCCTTTTCATCAAAATCGCCGCCACCTTTGGTCTGCGATTCATACACTTCACGATAGATTTCATTGCCTGCAAGTAATTCCTCATGCGTACCAAAAGCATCCACACGACCGTTCTCCATCACGAGAATACGGTCTGCATGCTGCACGCTGGAAATACGCTGTGCGATGATAAGTTTGGTCGTATTCGGAATCTCCTCTGCAAAGGCTTTCCGAATCTTCGCATCTGTCGCGGTATCGACTGCACTCGTGCTGTCATCCAAAATCAAAATCTTCGGCTTCTTTAACAGAGCACGTGCAATGCAAAGGCGCTGCTTCTGTCCGCCGGAAACATTGGTTCCGCCTTGTTCAATACGGGTCCTATATCCTTCTGGAAAACTACGAATAAAATCATCTGCGCAGGCAAGCTGACAAGCACGTATACACTCTTCTTCTGTGGCCTCTGCGTCTCCCCAGCGAAGATTATCCAGTATCGTTCCGGAAAACAGTACATTGTTCTGTAACACCACCGATACCTGATTACGCAAAGTCTCCAAGTCATATTCCTTGACATTGCGTCCGCCAACCAGAACTTCCCCATCTGACACATCATACAGACGGCTGATTAAATTCACAAGACTGGTCTTTGCACTGCCGGTGCCTCCGATAATCCCAATCGTCTCTCCGGCTTTTATATCGAAATGGATGTCTTTTAATACGAACTCCTTCGAGTCCTTTTTATATGCAAAATTGACATCTTTAAACGATATACTGCCATCTGCAACCTCATAAACCGGATTCGCCGGATTGTTGATATCACTTTCCTCACTGAGCACTTCATAAATACGCTTTGCTGCTGCCGTACTCATCGCAATCATCACAAATACCATAGACAGCATCATCAGGCTCATCAAAATATTCATACAGTAAGCGAGCAGGCTCATCAGCTCACCCGTCGTCATATTATCTGCTACAATCATCTTTGCACCAAGCCAGCTAATCAAAAGAATACAGCTGTACACCGTAATCTGCATCACCGGTGTATTGTATACCAGATTCTTCTCTGCCTTGATAAAAATACGATAGATATTCTCGCTCGTCTTGCGGAACTTGCTCGTCTCCTCGCCTTCACGCACATATGCCTTTACCACACGAATGGCAGAGACATTCTCCTGTACCGCTTCATTCATCGCATCGTACTTCGGGAACGCCTGCTGGAAATACTTCACCGCTCTGCTCATAATGAAAATGAGCACGGTGCCCAAGAAGATGACTGCAACCAATAAATGCAGGCAAGCTTCTTGTTGATATAAAATGCCATCACCATCGCCGTAATCAAGCTGAATGGGGAGCGCACAAACATACGCAGAATCATCTGGTATGCATTCTGCATATTTGTCACATCTGTCGTCAGTCTCGTCACCAAGCCGGCGGTACTGAATTTGTCAATATTGGCAAATGAAAAGGTCTGGATATGATTGAACATCGCCGCACGCAGATTCTTTGCAAAACCGGTAGAGGCCTTTGCGCCGAAACGACCGCCCAAAATCCCGGCGGTCAGTCCTATCGCAGCGGCGAGAAGCATCAAAGCTCCCACCTTATAAATATGCATCATATCTCCCTTTTCGACACCATCATCAATGATGGATGCCATCAAAAGCGGAATCATCATCTCAAAGACCACTTCCACAATCATACAAATCGGAGTGGCAATCGATGCCCGCTTATATTCCTTTACTTCTTTTAATAATCTCCGTAACACACTTACACTTCCTTCTCAATAAACAACACACCTAAAGTACCCGGTCCACAGTGGCTCGAAATCACGCCACCTGCCCGCGTAATCAAAATCTCCTCAAAGTGCTGCAGACTCTCCAAATACTCTCGAACAGACACAATCACTTCTTCCTCACAGCCGGAATGCGTGATAAATACGCGATTCTTTCGCGCATTCTTCAATGCTTCCTCCATATCCTTTGCGTACTCCAAAATAACCTTGTTCATTCTTCCGCGATACTTTTTGGTCGGCTTCATCGCACCATTCTCCACGACAATCTCCGGATGCAACTTCAATGCGCTTCCGGCAAGCGCAGCCGCTCCACTACATCTGCCGCCTCTGTGCAGATAGGTCAAGGTGTCCACAACAAAGCTTGCGCGCACCAACGGTCTCAAAGCCTCGATGGCTTCTACAATCTCCGCCCCTGACTTGCCTTCCTGTGCAAGAATCGCTGCCTCAATGACTAGGAGTCCTTCTCCTGTCGACAGGTTCTCGGAATCAATCACAAATACACGTTCTTCCATCTCTGCTTCTTCTGCCGCCATACGCATTACATTCACCGTAGTCGACATCTGTCCCGAAATTGAGAAACACACAATCTCATCATATTCGTCCTTGAACTTCTCATATACACCAATGACATCTGTGATAGACGCTGCCGAAGTCTTCGGTGTCGTCTTGTTCTCATCCGCCCATGCATAAATATCATCCGGCTTTAAATCCACTCCGTCTAAATATTCTTTGTCTCCCAATACAATATGTAATGGCATAATCTCAATATTATATCTTTCCACCAATTCTTTTGATAAATCACATGTACTGTCTGATATAATCTTTACGCTCATAAATACCTCCCAAGTATCTTTAGAATCCTATTATTCCACAATGTGGAAACTATAATCCTTACTATTTTAACACTACACTTTTTTTAAGTCAAATTTATCCGCGTTTTTTTACAAAGAATTTATAATAGAATTTCCAATAGACAGCTTTTTCACCTTATGCTAAAATATTACGTAACAATTTGAAGTGAGGAAGCTTTTATGTTAATTAAGAATGGTTATATGATGGATCCGGCAAGCGGATTTGAGGGAATTTGCGATATTCGCATCAGTGATGGAGAGATTTGTGAGTTGGGAATCTTACAGCCGCTGATGCTAGAGGAGGTTTTTGATATATCCGGGCTTACGATTGCACCGGGACTTGTCGATACCCATGTGCATTTTCGGGATCCGGGATTTACTTATAAAGAAGACCTGCATACCGGTGCCTGCGCTGCTGCAAAAGGTGGTGTGACCTCCGTCATCTGTATGGCCAATACCAAGCCTGTGGTAGATGATGTGGAGATATTAAAAGATATTTTAAATCGTGCAAAAGAGGAAGACATTCGCATTTATCAAGCGGCGGCTGTGACACAGGGCTTTCAGGGAGAGCGTCTGACAGAGATGAAAAGATTGGCAAAAGCCGGTGCTTGTGGATTTACGGATGATGGCATTCCGATTCTGGATGCGGAGATTTGTCTGGAAGCGATGAAGCAGGCAAAGAAGTTAAAGCTGCCAATCAGCTTACACGAAGAAAATCCGATGTTGATTTCGGAAAATGGAATCAATCAAGGAAAGGCTTCGGAATTTCTTGGAATTGGTGGCTCTCCGGCGGAAGCCGAAGAAGTGATGGTAAAGCGTGACTGTGCGCTTGCACTTGAGACGGGAGCTGAAGTTGTGATTCAACATATCAGTTCCGGTGTTTCTGTGAACTATGTGCGAGAGGCAAAAGCACAGGGTGCGCACATTCATGCAGAGGCAACACCGCATCATTTCACCTTGACAGAGGATGCGGTTGCTATTTATGGAAGCCTCGCAAAGATGAATCCACCGCTTCGCACAGAGGAAGACAGACTCGCAATTATTGAGGGACTAAAAGATGGAACGATTGATTTGATTGCGACAGACCATGCGCCACATAGTGAGGAAGAAAAAGCGATGCAGCCGATGTGGAAGGCGCCAAGTGGAATTATCGGTCTTGAGACCTCGCTTGGACTTGGCATTACAAAGCTCGTAAAAGCAGGACATCTGACATTGATGGAGCTCTTAGAGAAGATGACCTGCAATCCGGCAGAGCTATATCGACTTCCGGTCGGACGCATTGAAGAAGGGGCGCCTGCGGATTTTGTGATTTTTGACCCGGAAGAACGGTGGACAGTGGATGGCTTTGCTTCCAAGTCTACGAACTCCCCATTTTTCGGCGAAGAGTTAGATGGAAAGATTTATTATACGATCTGTAAAGGAAACATCGTGTATACAGCCGACTAGGTTGTATACACGATGTTTATTTGCTATTCTTCTCGATTTCTTAATCTTTCAAGTCGTTCTTTTATCTGCCTCTCATAACCAAGCTCTGTCGGCTCATAAAATCTGGCATCTCGAATCTCATCCGGCAGGTACTGTTGCTTCACATAATGTTCAGGATAACTGTGTGCGTACTTATACCCTACGCCATGTCCCAAATTCGCAGAGCCCTTATAATGCGCATCCTGCAAATGTGCCGGCACTGTTGTCTTGACATTCTTCACACTCTCCATCGCCGCAAACACCGCATTGCAAGCCGCATTGCTCTTTGGCGCTCCGGCAACATAGGTCACTGCCTGCGATAAGATAATCTGCGCCTCCGGCATACCGATGCGTTCAATGGCCTGCGATGCTGCCACCGCTACTTGCAGTGCCTGCGGGTCAGCATTGCCGACATCTTCTGCCGCACAAATCATAATTCTACGCGCAATAAACTTGATATCCTCGCCGGCATAGAGCATCTTTGCCAAGTAATACACAGCCGCATCCGGGTCAGACCCCCGCATACTCTTAATAAATGCCGAGATAGTATCATAATGATTATCCCCTGTCTTATCGTAACGCACTACACGCTTTTGTATGCACTCCTGCGCGACATCTAAGGTGATATGAATCTTTCCGTCCGCGCTCCGCTCTGTTGTTAAAATCCCGAGTTCAACTGCATTCAATGCATTTCGTGCATCTCCACCCGCAATGTCTGCTAAAAACTCCAGCGCCTCCTCATCAATCTCCGCGTGGTAGCTTCCCATCCCTTTCTCAGCATCGTATACCGCGCGCTTCAAAAGTGTCTTCACGTCTTCCACCGAAAGTGGTTGTAACTCAAACACACTTGAGCGGGAAATCAAAGCTCCATTCACCTCAAAATAAGGATTCTCAGTAGTTGCACCAATTAAGATGACCGTCCCGTCCTCGACAAACGGAAGCAGATAATCCTGCTGTCCCTTATTGAAGCGATGAATCTCATCTACAAACAGAATCGTCTTCTTGCCGTACATACCAAGATTCTCTTTGGCCTTTGTCACAATCTGCTCCATATCCTTCTTTCCGGCAATGGTCGCATTGATTTGCTGAAAATCTGCACTCGTTGTATGCGCAATCACCTTCGCAAGCGTCGTCTTTCCCGTGCCCGGAGGCCCATAGAAAATAATAGAGCTCAGCTTATCTGCGCAAATTGCGCGATAAAGAAGCTTGTCCTTCCCAATGATGTGCTGTTGGCCAACCACTTCCTCCAAACTGGTTGGGCGCAGTCTCGATGCCAACGGCGATTCTTTTTCTGCTGTCTGTTCTCTCATATAGTCAAAGATATCCATACTCTGTACCTTCCAATTCTCTTTACTCCACAGCTGCAAGCTCTCGGATGACTTCCCCTGCAATCAAAAGTCCCGCTACCGGCGGCACAAAAGACACACTGCCCGGAACACGCCTTCTTGCGCCGGCACCTTCTTCCCCTGCCTGCTCCTTCACTGCAATCGGTTCTTCCTTCGAATACAACACTTTCAAATGCGAGATTCCTCTCGCCCGCAGCTCACGCCGCATCACCTTACACAACGGACAGACGGAAGTCTTAGAAATATCCGTAATCTCAAACAGCTCCGGGTGTAATTTGTTCCCTGTCCCCATACAGCTAATCAGAGGAATCTTCTGCTCCTTTGCATACTCTGCGATTGCAAGCTTCGCCGTCACAGTATCAATCGCATCTACAATATAATCCACTTTGTGTGTAAAAACCGTGTGTAAATTCTCCGGTAATACAAATTGTTCATAAGTGAACACGCGCGCCTCGCCATTGATATCCCGAATGCGATACTTCATCAGCTTTGTCTTATACTCTCCGACCGTACTCAGATAGGCGATGGACTGGCGATTCACATTGCTGATACTTACCTTATCACTGTCAACCAAAATAAACGTTCCCACGCCGCTTCGCGCCAATGCCTCAATACAATGCGAGCCGACTCCGCCAACGCCCAACACCATCACAGTGGCATTTGCAAGCCGCTCTAAACCGTCTGCTCCCAACAAAAGTTCTGTCCTGGAAAATTCATGTGTCATACTGTATTCCTTCCTTAGTTCATCCAAAGCTCCTCAACTGTCACAAACTCATAGCCTCTGCTCTGCAAAATATCTACAATCCGCAAGGCAGCATCAACAGAGCTTTTATAACAATCATGTAATAAAATAATAGCATTTTCCTCCGCTTTCGTCACTACCTTATTTACAATCTCATCCGCATTTTTTGTTGTCCAGTCCAAAGGGTCTACCGTCCAAAGCACTGGTGTCATTTCTAAATCCTGTAATTTTTCCTTCCAAACACCAAAGGGCGGCCGAACATATTCCACACGTTTTCCCGTAAGCTCTTCCAAAATCTGATTTGTCTTTATAATTTCTGCTCTGGCTTCTTCCTCCCCAAGTCGTGTAATCTGGACATGGCTGTACGTATGGTTTCCAAGCAAATGTCCATCTTCGTACTCTCTCTTCACTAACTCAGGATATTTTTCTGCATACTTCCCAATCACAAAAAACGTCGCTTTTACGCCACGCTCCTCAAGTCCTTGCAGCAAACGCTCCGTATGCACACTCGGCCCATCATCAAAAGTAAGTGCAATCTTTGGTGGCGGCTCGGCTGTAACCTGCTCTGCCATCTCTCCACTCGTCTTCTGCAAATTCGGATCCCACATAGAAAGACAAAGTACCGCTAAAAATACTGCTCCTACAAAACTACTTTTCCACTTTTTCAAAAATCTGCGCATCGCTCTCATTTTTCAACTTCATTATTTCAAAATATGAGAAAAAAGAATTGCATATGAACAGTTTTGGTGCTAGAATACTTGGGTGCGTTTAAAGGAGGTAGTCAAATGCCAGAAACAATCAAAGAAAACAAAATGGGAACAACCCCCATTCCAAAACTAATCATTACGATGGCTCTGCCAATGATTGCATCTATGCTTGTGCAGGCCCTATATAATGTGGTAGACAGTATGTTTGTTGCCCGCCTGAATGAAGAGGCACTTACCGCCGTCTCCCTCGCTTTCCCGGTACAGAACCTGATGATTGCGGTTGCCGCAGGTACCGGTGTCGGTGTGAATGCACTGCTTTCAAAAAGTCTCGGAGAGCAAAATTTTGAAAAAGCAAATACCGTTGCAAAAAATGGTGTACTCTTAGCTGTCTTGAGTGCAATTGTATTTGCAATCGTAGGTACTTTTGGTTCCCGACTATTCTTTACCAGTCAGACCTCAGATTCTGTGATTGTCGAATACGGAACGCAATACACCTTCGTAGTCACAGTTGCATCCATCGGTATCTTTCTACAGGTTATCTACGAAAGACTTTTGCAATCGACCGGCAAGACTATTTTGAGTATGATCACACAGGGAATTGGCGCAATTGTAAACATCATTTTAGACCCGATTCTGATTTTTGGTTGGTTCGGTCTGCCGCGTATGGAAGTTGCCGGTGCGGCTGTTGCAACTGTCATCGGACAAATCACAGCCGGCGTGGTAGGTATCATACTCAACCATCGCTATAACAAGGAAATTCACGTTTCCTTCCGTAAGTTCCGCCCAAGCGGTGAGATTATTAAAAACATTTATAAGATTGGTGCGCCGTCTATTCTGATGCAATCCATCGGCTCAGTCACAACCTTTGGTATGAACAACATCCTGTTGATGTTCTCTGCGACTGCCGCCACCGTATTCGGTGTGTATTTCAAATTGCAAAGCTTTGTATTTATGCCGGTATTCGGCTTGACAAATGCAGTGATTCCGATTGTCGCATATAACTACGGAGCGCAAAAAAAGAAGCGCATTTATCAAACCCTCAAATTAAGCATCTGTTTTGCGGTCAGCATTATGCTGCTTGGGCTTGCCCTCTTCCAATTCATTCCGGAAGTAATGCTCGGCTTTTTCGAGGCCTCTGCACATATGCTTGAAATCGGCGTACCTGCCTTGCGAACCATCAGCTTAAGCTTCGTTTTTGCAGGCTTCTGTATCATCGTCGGCTCTGTCTTTCAGGCACTTGGAAACGGCGTCTACAGCTTGATTATCTCGATTTGCAGGCAACTTTTAATCATCCTTCCGGTGGCCTATGCTTTTGCAAAGTTATTTGGTTTAAATGCCGTATGGTTTGCTTATCCGATTGCAGAGATTGCCTCTGTCATTTTATCTAGCATTCTTTTGAAAAAGATTTTAAAAGATAAGGTAAAACCCTTAGGAGAAAATCATTCGTAACAAAAAGGGGCTGTTGCAAAATAGCAAGTAAGCCGCACAGGGACTCGGAGGGCAGCAAAACGCGTGCCTTTACGAGTCCTTTTTTTGTTAGGGCTTCATCTTCGGTATTTTCTAAGAGATACTTTTTCAAGAAGTGATTTCATCTGAC